>CAYXVU010000015.1:9562-45749 GCA_964468725.1 uncultured Clostridia bacterium | reverse complement strand
TGTCATCGCCACCGCCAGCACTGCCATCAGTACGGTTTGTTTTCTTCTCATCTTATCCCTCTCCAATACGTGTTAGTTGACTCATAAATCTAGTTGCTCAGGATGCAGCACCTGAACAAAACTTTGAGAGCGTACTTGTTACATGCGCAAGCAATGTTCACAAGTAAAACTACCAATACTTTCAAAAACCTAAACCTTTTCGTTTTTCAACAACGAAAGCAAAACTTTTGGATATTTACTGCTGAATCTCTGTCGAACGTGCTGCTCAACAGATTGTCTTTTCACTCGACCTGAGAACTGATGATGCCAAGTTTTTCTCAAAAGAGTGCGTATAATAAATCGAAAGGAGCAATGAGCGCAACTGCAAAAGATTAAAGCTGTTAAATAATCACTTCTTATTTCAACTCCTGAAGCAGGGCACATCATGCCCGATCACAGCAAAGAGCATATCCCGTGCCACTTTTCCCAGACCGATATTTCAGTCACCTTGTCCAGCTTAATTTTTCATAGATAAGGGCAAAATGATTTTTTGCGCCAATCTACAACCCGCGATTTCCCGGCATTGCGTTTAGAGTTGCCATGAAAAATCGGCCATCTTGTATCCACATCGGTAACTATTAGCCATTTCATTGAAACTAAAGTTTCAACTTTTTGCCCGGTTTAGCCTTGTAGGAGAGCCTAAGAGATAGGAAATAGAGGGCTGAGAAGGCGGAGTGGGGGAGCAAGCGGGTAGCTCATTGCCAGGGGTTGTCATTTCAGATTGCTCGGTGGGCACGAAGTACATATAATCGCGGGGCGTTTTGGGCTAGCTGCTTTTACTGGGAAGATCATGACTCGACTTCACGAGCAAAATCACCGAGTTAGTTGGTTGATACTCTTAGGGCTCGCAGCAGCCAGTTTCACAGCTTGCTCGCAACAAGGTTCAAGGAGTCCGGCAGGCGCTCAGATTCAAGTCGGCATCGTCACTTCACTGACCGGATCAGAGGCGAAGTTTGGGCAAGCGCAACGTTATGGCTATGAGATGGCGAGGGAAGAGATCAATTCATCCGGAGGGGTGCTTGGGAAGCCGTTGGCGTTGCTTTATCAAGATGATACTTCAAAGGATGAAGCAGCCATGACGGCTGTTGACAAGCTCACGGAAGACCCGGAGATCGTCGGCATTATCGGGGCATATAAGAGTTCGGCCACCTTTCCAGCTTCGGCAGTGGCCAATCGCTATCAAGTACCCATGCTCGTACCGAGCGCCATTACCGATCAGATCACCACGCAAGGGTATGAGTGGGTGTTTCGCGTTTGCGCCTCGGCGAGCGGTTACGGGCGCGAGATGGTTGCCTTTCTTACCAAAGCAGCAAAGGTCAAGACTCTGGCGGTGGTCTATGAAAACACCCAGTTCGGTTCAAGCGTAGCGCGGGCGGCGCTCGATCAAGCGCCTAAGGGCGGTATCGAGATCGTTGCCTTTGAGGCTTACGATCCGGGAGGCACAGACTTTACGCCTCTCCTGACCCGCGTGAAGTCCTCCGACCCCGAAGCCGTACTCTTCGTCTCCTATCTGGCCGATGCGACCTTGTTGATGCGTCAGGCGAAAGAGATTGATCTGAACCCCAAAGCCTTCACCGCTGGCGGCGCGGGGTTTTCGTTGCCGGATTTTCTGAAGGGTGCAGGTGAGACGGCAGAGTACACCATCTCGGTTACGCAGTGGACGCCCGACGCCAAATGGCCGGGGACGCAAGAGTGGTCGGAAAAATTTCGCGCGCGATTCAGTTACGAGCCGTCCTATCACAGCGTGCAAACCTATGTGGCGCTCAAGGTCTTAGCCGCTGCGATTGAACGCGCCGGAACGACTGATCGCCGAGCGCTGCGAGATGCGATCCGCGCAACCAATATGGATTCGATCTTCGGTCCGATCCATTTCGATGAGACCGGACAAAACGATCACCCGGTCGCCATCACACAAGTGCTCAACGGAAAGTTCGTCACTGTGTGGCCGGAATCTGCGGCGATTCAGCAGCCGGTGTTGCCGATTCCGGCTTGGAATGCGCGTGGCATCGGAAGTGAGAGTTCAGCCACTGGGCATCAACCGGCAACGACTTCAGTGGCGCAAAAACTTTTGCAGACACTGGCAAGCGGGTTGTTGACTGGCGGCATCTATGCGCTGATCGGCATTGGGCTAACGATCATCTTCGGCGTCATGCGGGTGGTAAATTTCGCTCACGGTGCATTGGTGATGGTGGGAATGTATGCCACCTATTTTCTCTTTACAGGTCTTCGCATTGATCCGTTCTTATCGCTATTGATCGTCATTCCGGCGATGTTCCTGCTGGGAGCGGCGCTGCAAAAGACCGTTATTGACCCGGTATTGAAAGCGCCTGAACTCAATCAGGTTCTGCTGACCGAAGGGGTGAGCATTCTGCTCATCAATGTAGCCTTGCTGTTGTTTACGGCCAACTACCTGACGATGACGACCAGCTACGCGGGGGCGACGGCGCAACTCGGAGGAATATCGGTCAGCCTGCCGCAAGCCGGAGCCTTCGTCATTGCCCTCGTCATCACGGCTGCGCTCTATCTATTTCTTATGCGCACAGACACAGGGCGTCGCATTCGCGCTACCGCGCAAGACCCGGAAGCCGCCCGTCTGCTGGGTGTCAACATTGAGCGGGTGCAGGCTTTCACCTTCGGACTAGGGGTTGCGGCAGCCGGGGCTGCGGGTTCGTTGTTGATGCCGATTTATTATCGCGTCGAGCCGAATGCGGGCTCGCCCTTCACCTTGAAAGCCTTCGTCGTCGTGGTTCTCGGCGGCATGGGCAGTGTAACCGGCGCGCTCATTGGCGGCATCGTGTTGGGCATCGCCGAGGCGCTCGGCGCAGTCTATATTTCGACCGGCTATAAAGACGCGATTGCCTTCGTAATCTTTTTGCTGGTGCTGACGCTCAAGCCCTCAGGCTTGCTCGGCAAAGTAAAAGTGTGATCCGAAAGAGGGCAGGCGCAGCGGCTCGCTGGTACGCGCTCGCTTGGCGCTTACCATTCCTCGATGACGATTGATCTGCGTATGAATAAACGATCTGCGTGGTTGCTGGCCTTGCTCTTCGCGTCGCTGATGGCTGCGCCGTTGATCTTTCAGGCACGCTACGCGCAGCACGTTTTCGTCTTGATTGCGCTCTACGTCACGCTGAGCTCGGCGTGGAATATCCTCGGCGGGTTCACCGGTCAGTTATCGCTTGGCCATGCGGCGTTCTTCGGCATTGGAGCTTACAGTGCGGCCATCATCGCCAGCAAGAGTTCGCTCTCGCCTTGGTGGGGCATCGTCGTCGGCCCGCTGGTAGTCGTTCCGGTCGCGTTGGCCGTCGGCTGGGTCTGCTTTCGTTTGCGCGGCCCCTACTTCACCCTTTCGACCATTGCGGTTGGCGAGATGGTTCGGCTGGTTGCGCTCAACTGGCGCGACCTGACGGGCGGCGCCGTCGGCATTGTCATTCAACCTTCGATCTTTAGCGGCACAAGCAAAACCCCTTACTACTACGTGATTCTCGCCATTGCTATTGCCACCGTCGGTCTATGTCAATATATCAGCCGTCGCCGTCTGGGATACTTTCTGATGGCGATTCGTGAAGATGAAGAGACTGCCGAAGCCATCGGCATCAATACACTGAAATATAAACTCATCGCTTTGGCCTTGAGCGCCACCGTCACCGCCATCGCCGGAGCGTTTTATGCAAATTATTTTCTCTTCGTCGAGCCGACGGTCGTCCTGCCCTTGGCGTTGTCGGTTGAAATCGTTTTGATGTCGATCACAGGGGGACTCGGCACAGTAGCCGGGCCGGTGTTGGGCGCGGTCTTGCTCAAACTGTCGAGCGAGATGTTTCGCAACTATTTCGAGCAAGCCAACCTGCTCATCTACGGCGCGCTGTTAATTTTGGTCATTCTCTTTTTGCCCGGCGGTCTGATGGGCGGGTGGAAAAGAGTCGTGACGAATGACAAGTGATGAGTTTCGAAATCCCTTCGGATTTCCATCTCTTTGCGGGTCACTCGCTAATCGTCACTATCGCTATGTTAGAAGTCAAAGACCTGACAAAAAGATTCGGCGGCCTAATTGCCGTTGACGGGCTGAGCTTTTTCGTGACCGCTGGCGAAACGGTCAGCATCATCGGCCCCAATGGCGCAGGCAAGACGACAGTCTTCAACCTCATCACAGGGTTTCATCCGCCGACGCGCGGCGAGGTCATCTTCGACGGTCGCAGCTTGGTCGGCAAGAAGCCGCATCAGATCGCCTTAGCGGGCATCGGTCGCACCTTTCAAATCGTCAAGCCGCTGCGCGGGCTGAGCGTCTTTGAAAACATTCTGGTCGGCGCTTTCGCGCGCACCCGCGATCAGGAAGAAGCCCGCGCCGCTGCCGAAGACACGCTCGCTTTCACCGGACTTGCGTCTTTACGCGATGCGGTTGCCGACGGTTTGCCCATCGGTTTACGCAAACGCTTAGAATTGGCGCGGTCGCTGGCCACCCAACCCAAGATGATTCTGCTCGATGAAGTGATGTCAGGATTGAATCCAACGGAGTCGAAAGAGTCTATCGAGTTAATTAAACGATTGCGCGACGAACGCGGCATCTCTTCGGTGGCGGGCGTCGAGCATGTGATGCAGGTCGTGATGAACATATCGGATCGCGTCATCGTGCTCAATCACGGTCGCAAGATCGCCGAAGGCAAGCCGCAAGAGATTGCTTCCAATAAAGAGGTCATTACCGCTTATTTTGGCGAGTAGCGTTGCGACAGCGCGCCCGGCGCCGAAAAAAATCGGCGAGTCGGCGAGTCGGATGAACCGCATCCAACTCGCCTCACTCGCCCGATCTCAAGGTTCAAACTCCTAAGCCTGCCTTATTGAACCGATACATCATCCACGCGGAACGAAGTAATCAAGGAAGAGTCGCTCGTCGCGCGGAATTGAATGCGTACCGTTTGACCGGCAAACGCTGCCAGATTGTACGGGCCGCGCAGCACATAAACGCCCGCCGTACCTTTATCGAGATTGCTGAAGGTTGCCAGCGTCGCCAACAACGTGCCCGTGTTGCTGCGGACTTCGATGAAGATGCGATCAAACTGCGTCGTCGTCGTCGTCTCCGCCGACGTGATGTTTAGCCAGAAGGTCAGATTCGGACTGGTTGCCGCCGGAATCGTGATCGTCTGTCGCACCGTGTGATTAGCATTATTCACCCCTGCCAAAATCGCGTAGGCGACGCCGCTATGCGGGAAGCCGCCGGTGCTGCGTACCGCACCGCTGAACGTCCATGGCGCTGTGCCGCTCTCAAAGCCGCCGTTGACGATTAGCTGCGCCCCTCCGGCAGCGTTCACGGTCAACGTTACCGGCACAGTCACAGGCGTGTTGGTTGCGCCCGTCGCCGAGATTGTGATGTTGCCGTTATACGTGCCTGCGGCCAGCCCTGCGATATTGACCGAAGCGGTCAACGTCGAAGGCGCTGTGCCGGAAGCCGGACTGACACTCAGCCAGGTCGCATCATCGGTCGCTGACCAGTTGAGCGTACCGCCGCCGGTGTTGGTGATGCTGATGGATTGATTGGCAGGATTGGCGCCGCCAACCGTCGCCGTGAAGCTCAGACTGCCGGGACTGACGCCGATGGTCGGTTGCGTCGGCGCACCGGCGCTTCCGTTATAGATCACCAAAGCGAAATCTTGATCGGTCGTATCGGCATTGCCCGGCACACCGTCGCCAGCGATGTTGGTCGCCGTCACCGTCACCGTGAAGCTGCCCGACACGCCCGCCGGAATGAAGACCGATTCGACGTTGTTACGCGTGTCGGCCACCCCGCCGGTCACCGAGTTCGCGCCGGAGAAGACATTGCCGCGATAGGTATTGCCGCCCACCGTGACCGTCAGATCGAGGTTATTCACCCAGGGTGCGCCGGTCGTCGGCCCCGGCGCATCCGTCCATGCCAGCGTCACGCGGAAGGGCTGCCCTGTGCTCACCACCGAGCCGGTCACTTGATGGGTTGCGCCGCTTGCGCCCAACGTCGTCGTTTGGTCTTGCAGGATGCGCGCGCCGCCATCGAAAGCGCGCCCCAAATCCATTCTCCCCATACCTTGATTATTCGAAGGCAAGGTATCGTTGGCTCCGACGCCGGTCATGTGGGTCGCCGAATTCATCAGGTAGGCTTTGACCATCGCCGGACTCGGAGCGCCAGCCCCTTTGTTGAGGAAGTCTTGATAGACGAGAGCCGCGCCGCCCGCCACCGCCGGACAAGAGTGCGACGTGCCGCTCGACCAGCCATAGAGCGTTTGGCCTGCCGGGAAGAATTGATTACAGACGCTCGACCCATCGTAGTTCGATTGCGGCACGCCCGCTTCGATGTGCGTGCCGGGAGCCATGATGTCGGGTTTGATACGTCCGTCGCCGCCCGCCGAATTGACCGGGCCACGGCTGGAAAAGCTAATGACATCGTTGGCGTTGTTCGCTCCGGTATTAGTGATGGCGCAGCCATCAGTTCCGGTCTGACGCACATTTTCGCCCGCGCCGACGCAGATGATATTCTTTGCTGTTGCAGGCGTGCTGACCGTGTTGGCTCCGGAACCATCATTGCCTGCCGCGAAGACGACGGTCAATTGTTGATTGCCCGCCGCGCCCGATTGCGCGTCGCGCACGATGCGGTCGTACTCTTGCGAGCTCGCGTCATAGTCGGCAACCGGGCCGCCAGTTGAGGTTTGGAAGCCCCATGAGTTGCTCGAAACGCGCGCGCTCTGACCGTAAGCTGTATTCTCCCACGCCGTCGGACTGGATGCGCCAGCGCCGAAGATCGCCGTCGAACCGACGCGCGCGAAGGGCGCGATGCCGAGTCCATAATTGAAGCCGCTGGCGTCTTCGACCGCAGAACCAGTGCCGCTGTTGATTCCGGCAATGATGTGGGCGTTCAAAAATCCGTGTCCGCCTTGCGCGCCGGTTTGCGAAGTCGGGTTGTTGGTGAAGGCGACGCGCGCGGTCGCCAAATCGGGATGGCCGGTGAGCGAGGTTGCATCGTCAACGACGTTGACCGCAAACGTGGTGAATTGCGAACTCGTGAAGCCTGTGCCCGCAAGGAAGGTCAGATAGCCCGGCCCGGTCGGCAGCCCTGCCGACAAGTTACCGGCGACGATTTGCCCCTGCGCTTCATCAAGGCGGCGGCGTTCGTGGCGTTCTTCGAGCGCGAAGACCGCATCCAACCGCGCAATCTCGGCAAGCCGCGAAACCGGAACGCGCAGAGCGACGTTGTGATAATTCATTACCCGATGGGCGGCAACAAATTCGCTGGCCATCTCTTTCAAGCTCGCAACCGTTGGCGCGGCGTCTGCGCCGTCAATCACTTGCACGGTAATGTCAACGAAAGCAGCGGCAGCGATGCGACGCGCAAGATGCAATTCGGGCGCGAGGCGAAACGCAGGCTCGTAATCGCCGACGAACTGCACGAAAGAGGTTTGCTCTAGCAGTTGCGGCAAACGGGCTGCGGCTTTGCGATTGGCGCGCACGACATAGGCGTTTGACGGCATATAGCTGACAATCTTCGCGCCCGTCTGCTGCAGCGCCGCTAACCATTCGTCTTTGATCGGGCCGATGAACTGCACGAGGTAGAGTCCGCCGCGCGGTTTGAGGTTCTGACCGACTGCAAGCGCCATGTCGGTCTGTCGCAGTTCACCCGGCAATTGATTGAAGGTTTCGTCAGGGGTGGTGGTATCAAGAACGTAGCTATTGAGCGCAATCAAATTCTCTTCGTCATGCACGGCGACCGACATAGCGGTCAACGTATCGCGCCCGCCCGCCAGCAGTTCTTCGACGATCAGCAGTTTGAAGCTGCCGTAATCGACTTCGCCAACCACCGCGCCGGTGCTGATCAGTTGATTGTAGATGTCCATCTCATCGTGACGGACAATGAGTTTGTGCCGCGAGCCTTTGTTGATGTAGTTCTGCGGCATCGCTTCCGCAGTTGGCAGAGTCTGTGTGGTGTCGTCACTTTCTCTGAGCAGCCGGTTGCCCTGCTGCATCAAGGCGCTGGTGCCGCCAACAAAGATTGCCATGACGACACACAGCAAGATGAATGTTGCACGCTTCATTGGATCCTCCATTGGGTCATAGTTGCAGCCCGAAGGCTGTTTTGGGACGGTACGAGTGAACTGAAAACAGTGGTCGTACAGAGGAAGAAAAGCAGTGGCTTTGATGCGATGCCAAAGCCCTGTGAGCCCAGAGTGATGTAGTCTGAAGACGGGCAATATACCGCAGGAATCCGGCCAGTGCAACGCCTTTTTCTTTAGAGAAATCGCCGCTTCGAGCCGGAGCGCGAGAGTTCCCCGATTTGCCCCCTATCGGTTCTGCCCGCATAGGGTTGCCCTTATCACCCCACGAACCCAACAACGCGGACGCACAGAGGGGAATCGGCGAAAACGCGGCGGCCAGACCAGAGAGCATCGGTACAGCGGAGAATTGATTGCATACGCTTCGGAGCCGTTAGTCAAGTCTTACCAACTTACCCCATACCCATCCTTCGGTGGGCGCATCGGCGGGCAAATCCGGCAGGCGACCGACCACCTTTACGCGCAGCCAGCCATTGCGCTCTTCGTACACTCGCACCCGCGTATCGCGTGGCAGTTCGATCAAGATGGTCGAGCGGTCGTTCGGCTCATCGCGCAGATTGACGCGCGGCGCGTTGGCAATCGTGCCTTCGTTGTTATCGAAGAAGCGGATATTCTGGCGTTGTTCCAAAAAGTAGTAATAGGTCGAAGCGGTGATGCCGACGACGGCGATCAATAAAAACGCGATGAAGACATAGCGCCACCATTCCGGCTGGTATTTTTTCCGAATCGCGGCGACGACCTTGCCGCCGAAGTGAGTCAGCAAATGCTTGGCGGGCGCAGCAACGGCGGACTGCGAAGGCGCGACCGTCTCGGTCATCGGTTTGGTAGGCGCGCCCTCCGGCGTAGCTAACGATTCGGCAGCACCGACCAACACCCGATGCGGAGTTGACCTTTCCGTTTCGCTAACGGCGGAGCCAAGCGGAATGGTGAGCGCAGCCTGCGACCTATGATCTTTTGGCAGCACCTCAACCGACTGTGCTTTGGCAGGCTGCGGCAACTCGACGATGATGCGTCCGTCTTGCCGATGGGATTGACGAGCGGTGGGATTGACGAGCGGTTGAAAATCGGGCTGTGCGGTCGCCGCCTCTTGCGAGGCTTCGGCCTTCGGGCGCGAGCGCACGATAGTCGCTTCCGGGTCAAGCGGCGCATCCTGATTGAGATAGGTACGCAGACGTGAAAAGTCTCGCCAGAACTCATCAACCGATTGATAGCGGTGGGCGACTTTCGTAGCCGTCGCTTTACATAAGATCGCCAGCAAGTCTTGCCCGAAGGATTGGGTGAGCAAAGCGTCGGGCAATTCGCTGATCGCGGCGCGCTCGAACCGGCGCGGCGCTCGACCGGTCATAGCCGTGAAGATAGTCTTTGCCAGCGAATAGACATCTGCCGCTGGTGTGAGCTTCTCGTGCGCGCCTTCTTCTCCGGCATCGGGGTGATGTTCGGGCGGCGCATAAACATCCGACCCGACGCGCGTAATCTCTTCTTCGTCATGCAACTTGAGTTTGGCAACCCCGAAGTCTGTCAGTTTCACGGTGCGGCGGTCATCGCTAAAGAGCAGATTGCCCGGTTTGATGTCGCGGTGAATGATGTGATGGTGATGCGCGTATGCGAGCGCGTCGGTAATCTGTTTGACGCAGGAGAGGGCTTCGGTAAGGGTGAGCGGGCGCTTGCGACACAGCGCGAGCAGATCGCCGCCCGACAGATACTCCAACACCAGATAATGAAAGGGCACGCCGCGCAGATCGGCGGCTGTACCGTGACCGAGCCGCCGCACAATATTGGGATGTTGCAGTTGATCGAGCGCCTTCGCTTCGTTCTCGAAATTCTCAATCAGCGTGCGTTCCAGTTCGGGGTCAGGCGTGCCGCGCAACGACGTGTTGAGGGCTTTGATGATCACCGGCTTGCCCTTGTCCCGATTGTCATAGGCGAGAAAGATCTCCGCATAGCTGCCGTGATTGAGCCGTCGCTCGATGAAGTAGCGTTCATCCACGATGCTTTGTTCGAGTTGCAATTCCTGCATGAGTCCGTCGTCCGTTGCTAGTCAAAGGCCAAAGGTTCAAAGTCAAAGCTCGAAGGTTACAGGTTGAAGGTCATGCCTTGCCGCAGGCAAGCAGATGAGACGGTCGCCGCCCGCTATCGTTCAGAGTCATCCCTTCACCCTGTTATCCCGTCACCCTCTCCTCCCTTCACCCCTTCATCCCGTCATCCCTTCTCTTCCTCAGTCGTTAGCGGTTGCCGGTTCGTCCGTTCGACGCGGGCGCTTCGCCAGGGCGTTGTCGCGCGTTGTAGTCGCGCAGGATTTTTTCGAAACGCTCGCTGCGGCCTTCGAGTTTGTAGGCCGCAAACGCGGCATAGATATACGCTTCGCTGGTCTCCGGCTTCAAGCGCAGAGCGTGTTCGAAACTCTCCAACGCTTTCGCATAGTCCCCCAGTTCCAACCGCGCGCGACCGAGCCAGTAGGCCGCCTCGGCGTTTTGCGGCTCGCGTCGCAGGGCGGCCTCAAAGCGACTCAACGCTGCTTGATACTCTTTGACCTCAAAAGCTTCGCGTCCGCTCTGCAACTCCGCAGCCGTCGCATTCGGCGCGGGCGCATCGGACGACGACGGTTGCCGAAAACCTGACGCCCGTAATCCCGCATAAAACCCTGTAGCAACCAACAGCACGCCAAGTAACAAATAGATCAGCCAACGCGTAAACTTTTGCTTGCGCCCTTCCGCTTCCCCCGCATCGCTTGACCACCTCTCGTTGGAGTCGGAAAACGAATCGGTGGCCTCTGCCCGGTCGCCAAATTCGACCTGAATGCGGCTGCTGGAGGAGGAGCGAATCTGGCGCGGCTTCAATTTGCCCGTGTTGCGAGCAGGCGCGCTGACGGTGGGTGAGGGCTGACGGGCGGCGCGACCGCAGCGAACGATGATGGCCGTGAGATTATCGTCTGCGCCGCGTTGATAAACGATCTCTTTGAGCTTCTCGGCGGCGCGTTGCGGGTCAGCGTTCTCTGAGAGCAAGCGATAAAGTTCGGTATCGCGCAGGTGCTTATGAATGCCGTCGCTACAGAGCAAGACTTGCGCGCCTTCGCGGAGGCGCACGGTTTTGATTTCGACTTCGACTTCGGGTTCGGCTCCGAGCGCGCGATTGATCACGTTACGGCTCGCCTGTTTGGCGGCTTGCGCCGCCGTGAGTTGTCCAGCACGCACCGCATCGTTCGCATCCGTGTGATCCATCGTTTCGCATGACAAGCGTCCATTGTCGAGCAGGTAGACGCGGCTATCGCCAACGTGCGCGATGGTTACCTGCTCGCCTTCGAAGTGAGCGAGGGCGACTGTCGTCGCCATGGTCTTGTATTCCTGATTGCCTTCGGCCATTTCGAAGATGTCGCGGTTGGCAAACTCAATGGCGCGGCGAATCTGTTCAGCAGGCGACTGCTGGGCGGGTTGGGCGAAGGCTTCGGCAATGGTCTCGGCGGCGGTTTGACTGGCGATTTCACCGGCGCGCTGCCCGCCGACGCCATCGAAGACAGCGAACAGGCCGGATTCGGGCAAGGCCAGATAGCTGTCCTGATTGACTGGCCGTTTGGGATTCAGCCCGCGATCTGTAATGAAACCGAACTGTAGCTGCATACTCACTCTCTGGTAACGACATCGCGCGCCGCTTGGATGCAAAAAACGCCGCCCGCGCTTTCGTCAAACGCAAACATTTTATCACCGGCCTCTGCTTTTCAGAGAAGCCCAAACTGCCAGATCAGCGGGTTTCCAAACGAGGGATACAGGAATAACCACAGAGGGCACGGAGGCAGAGGCCTTGTTGAGTGGCGGTCTTTGACCGCCGTCCTGTGGTGTGGGAACGGCGGTCTTTGACCGCCGCTCAACGAGGGGTTTTCCGTTTCCTTGTGTTTTGCCCTGCGCTATATCCTCGCCCTGTAACATCGGTTTTATTGACGATTCTTGGCTGCCAGCTAACAACGGCCTGTACCAATCTCGCGTGGTTCGATTTAGCCCTGCCTTTGCCCATTGAAAACACTCTGACTCTAATTGGCCTGCTCGCTTCGCAGCAAAAGTGGCTCTTGTGGCCTCTGCGCGTCGCCGTTATGCTAGCTCGCAGGATGCGAAACCACAGCGGAGCAAAGCATGACAGAACACTTCACGCCAACGAACAAAACGACTCTCAAACGGCTGCCCGACCGCGGCGCGTTCGATAAAGCGACCGTGTACGCCATTCTTGACGAAGGCTTTATCTGTCATGTCGGCTTCGTCGTCGAAGGTCAGCCCTTCGTCATTCCGACCGGTTATGGGCGGACGGGCGACGAGCTTTACATTCACGGCTCGGCGGCCAGTCGCATGCTGCGTTCAATTGAAAAAGGCGTGCCGGTTTGTGTGACAGTGACGTTGGTTGACGGGCTGGTGTTGGCGCGTTCGGCATTTCATCATTCGATCAATTACCGTTCGGTCGTCATCCTCGGCACTGCTTCGATGGTCACCGACGAAGAGGAGAAGATGCGCGCCCTCATTACCATTTCGGAAAACATCATCCCCAATCGCTGGGACGCTGTGCGACCGCCGAATGCGAGCGAGATGAAAGCTACATCGGTCTTGCGCCTGCCGCTCGTCGAAGCCTCCGCAAAGATTCGCACCGGCCCGCCCATTGATGATGACGAGGATTATCTACTGCCGATTTGGGCAGGCGTCTTGCCTTTTGAACTCACGGCGCGCGCGCCTGTCACTGACCCGAACAGCAAAGTGGAAGCAGCAATACCGGAACACGTCTTGCACTATTCGAAACGCCGTAACGGGCGCGAAGCGGATTGAAACCTGCCGCACAGAATGTCAACATGGGCAGGCAGTTCAACAGCGACGAAAGCGACTGAGTGAAGAGAAATCCGACCGGCGAATCATCCGAACTGGCGCGCAGCTCTGCCAACGATTCGCGGGGAGTCGAAGAGGTTCGGGCAATTGGCAGCAGGGTTTTTCTTCCCAACGATCAACCGAGAAGAGTTCGACAGCCAGATTGAGAGTTACCGATGCAAAAACTTCTGCGTGCTTCTCTCCTCTTATTGCTTGCGCTCCTTGCCACCTTGACAGGTCTGCCGAAGCAATCTGTCTTTGCGCAAGAGATAGCCTCGCCGGTGCGCGAAATCGCATCGCCCGCCCCGGCGGCCAGCGCCGAACCCAACCTCTGCCGCGACCGCGCAGGCCGGGTCTATTTGAGTTGGGTTGAGACGCTGAGCGACAAGCGCCACGCCCTGCGCTTTGCGGTCTATGAAAAAGGCCGTTGGTCATCGGCTCGCACGATTGCCGAAGGCGAGAATTGGTTTGTCAACTGGGCGGACTTTCCGGCGTTGCTCGCTCTCGACAATGGAATGCTAGTAGCCAGTTGGCTAATCAAAAGCGGAGCAGACACCTACGCCTATAATGTCCAACTGACACGCTCGACCGACAAAGGCAAGACGTGGAGCCAACCCGTTACGCCACATCGTGACGGCACGCAGACCGAGCACGGCTTTGTATCATTTCTCGATTTCGGCAATCGCGGCGCTGCTGCCGTGTGGCTCGACGGTCGCAAGTTCAAAGGCGAGGAGCACGGCCATAGCGGTCATGGCGCATCGAAAAACGAGATGACCTTGCGCCATACGATGATGAGCCGCGACGGACGAGTAGCGGATGAGGTTCTGCTTGATGAGCGGGTGTGTGAATGTTGCCAAACATCGGCGGCGATGGCTTCGACGGGCGCGGTGGTGGTCTATCGAGACCGCTCGGAAAAAGAGGTGCGCGACATTGCGATTGTGCGGCAGGTCAACGGTCGTTGGACAGCGCCGCAGACCGTACACCCCGATGGATGGGAGATCAACGGCTGTCCGGTCAATGGCCCGTCGGTTGCCGCCCACAATCAACAGGTTGCCGTCGCCTGGTTTACCGGCGTCAACAACACGCCGCGCGTCAAGATGGCTTTTTCAACCGATGCGGGCGCCAGTTTCGCCAATCCGGTTCAGGTTGACGATGGCGACCCGGTGGGTCGCGTCGAAGTGTTGTTGCTTGATGACGGCTCGGCTTACGTTGTCTGGCTGGAACGCGTAACCGGCGGCGCGGAGATTCGCGCACGGCGCATTCGCATGGACGGTCGGCGCGATGCATCCGTCACCGTGACTCAATCGAGCGCGGCGCGGGCAAGTGGCTTTCCGCAAGTGACGCGCGTCGGCAAAGAGGTATTTTTCGCTTGGACGCAAACCGGAACGCCGTCACGCGTTCGGGTTGCCAAGCTGGTCATCGGCAACCGATAAGCAGCGGACAGAGGAGCATCGGATGAGGAAATGTTTTTCGTCTCAACTCTCGATTCAGTCATTGAGCCTCGCACTTGGCGTTTGGCTATTGAGCGCAGGATTGAGTAGCGCAGCACCACCGCAAGCGGCTGCGACTAACCCCGTGCTGCCGCAGATTGAAAAATTCAAAGCTCCGCCCTACCCCAAATCTCTTTACGTTCAAAAAGAGACCTACGACTATCGCATCGCCAGCAATCGTCCCGTTCCGGCGACCTTGACGGACACCTTCATCTGCGACATCTGGCAGCGCATCACGATGGATTTGAAGCTGACGATTACCCGGCAGGAGACGACCGACGCCATCGTTCAACAAGCGATGCAAATCTACCTCAATCGCAAGTGGGAAGACATCGCAGGCTATCGCCCGTGGACGCACGCGAATTTCATTCGCAAATTGACCGCAGCCAACCGCGCGCAACTGGCCAAAGAGGTCGCTGCTTACATTCTTGAGCATGGCGTCCGTGATGTTGAGTAGCGCGGATTGCCGAAACTCTGCTTGCAGAGGGAGAGCAACGAACTGCCCGAATCACCCCGACAACTCAGGCGGGGCAGGCAGAGAACTGCACCGATTCGCAAACGATGCGAATCGGTTTTCACAGAAAGGAATCATTCATGAAAGCCATCATTTTCGACAACTATGGCGGGGCGGAAGTCCTCGCCTATCGCGACAAAGAGATGCCAGTGCCGCAAGCAGGCGAAGCGCTCGTTAAGATCGAAGCCGTAGGCATCAACTTTATTGACATCTATCATCGCACGGGACTCTATCCGCAACCGTTGCCTTGCACTCCGGGCAACGAAGCGGCGGGCATGGTGGAGGCTGTCGGCGAAGGGGTGAGCGAGGTGCAAATCGGTGATCGCGTCGCTTACACCATGACGATTGGCAGCTATGCCGAGTACGCCTGTGTGCCCGCTTGGCGATTGGTCAAACTGCCGGAGGCGATTGATGGGCAAGCGGCGGCGGCGGCGATGTTGCAAGGGATGACAGTGCATTATTTGGTCAAATCTACTTACGCTTTGAAAGCGGGCGACACGGCGCTCATTCACGCGGCAGCGGGCGGCGTCGGCTTGTTGTTGATTCAAGCGGCGAAGTCGCTCGGCGCGCGCGTCATCGGCACGGTTTCGACAGAGGCGAAAGCGGCGCTTGCACGCGAGGCCGGAGCCGATGAAGTAATTCTTTACACCGAGCAGGACTTCGAACAAGAGACCCGGCAACTCACAGACGGACGCGGCGCGCAAGTGGTGTACGATTCCGTCGGCAAAGATACGTTTATCAAGAGTCTGCACGCGCTCGCGCCGCGCGGCATGATGGTATCGTTCGGTCAGGCGAGCGGCGCGATTCCGCCTTTCGACCTTTCGCTACTGGCGCAGCGCGGATCATTGTTTTTAACGCGGCCTTCGCTGGCGCACTACACGGCGATGCGCGACGAGTTGCTGTGGCGGGCAGGCGAAGTCTTCGACTGGGTCACTTCAGGCACAGTGAAGTTGCGCATCGAAAAAGTCTTGCCGCTCGCTGAGGCCGCCGAAGCGCATCGCCTGCTGGAAGGGCGCAAGACTTCGGGCAAGCTGCTGCTCGTGCCGTGATGAAAGTTTCTGACGGCTATCGCTCGCTATCTGCGGTTGTGGCAATCGGCAAAGTGTCACAATCCGAATTGTCGGCTAGGGCTGCGACTGGCAACAATGGAACATCGGTAATGAGCCCGACATCGAAAGGAGACTCCTATGCGTTTTCTGAGCCTGTTGCTTATCGTTGCCATCGCGGTCACCTCAAACCGCGCACAGAGTCTAGAGCAAGAGATTGATCTGATCGTGGCACAAGCTCCGGTCGCCGAATATGTGCGCGATGCGGAAGGGGAAGACTTGATCCAGGTCTGTTTGTGGATCAGAGCGTTGGCCTATTCCGGCAGAGTCGCTGAGGCGACCGCTGCGGCTAAAAAAGTTGAAGCTAAAATTGATCTCTCTGAAGGGTATGGAATGATCGCTTACGGTCTAGCTCTGGCAGGCAAAACCGATGAGGCGATGGCAGCCCTGCGAATGGTGGAGGAATCTGAGCGGCAGAGTTTGACCACTGGCCTGTTGGCCGTTGCGGGCAAAATCGATCAGGCAATCGCCGAAGCGCGCAAAATCAAAGACTCAGATGATCGCGATCAGGTATTCTCCCAAATCGCTGACCTTCTGACCAAACAAGGAAACCCGGAGCAGGCATTGGCCGTTGCGGCTTATATTCAAGATAGCTTCGAGTCAGGAACTACCTATCAAGTCATTGCGGAAGCCTATGCCAAACGCGGACAGACCGTAGAAGCGTTCGCTGTTGTAAACAAGATTACCGACGCAAGTAGCCAATCTATCGGTCTGGAGATCGTGATCCAAGAGCTTGCGCAAGCCGGAAAGCTATCCGAAGCGTTGGCCGCTGCGCGCGACATCCGGGATGCCGCGATTCGGCAGCGCTTGCTTTTTGCTATTGTTGGAGCCTTCGCTACAGCTAACCGAACCGGCGAAGCGTTGTCCGTTGCCCGCGAGATCAAAGATCATTACCTGCTCTCGATTTCGTTAGCCGAAGTCTGCACAGCTTTATTGAAAGCGGGTAAGAATGAAGCGGCTGAGAATCTGGTAAAAGAGGCTGCTGACTTGGCGCGCAAGGTCGCCGACCTGCAGGCACAAGCGAAGGCGCTTTCGATCATCAGCATCTGTCTGGCCGAAGGCGGAAAGCCGAATGAGGCGCTGGCGCTGGCGCGTCCTTTGAAAGATGACACCGAACAGGCTTGGGCATTCGAAGCCATCGCCGCCGCCTTCACGAAGGCGGGTAAGGTAACAGAAGCACTCGCCGTGGCGCATTCGATTGATGAGGCTTATGGCAATCGGGACAAGGCGGTCGCGGCCCTTGCCGAGGAGCTCAGTCGGCAAGGAAAGGCCGCTCAAGCCGTTGCTTTGGCCGGTCGGGAGTCCCGCCTGCCGGATCGGGAAAAAGCGGCCATTACGTTGGGGCTGGCAAGAGCGAATCAGACGCAGGATGCTTTGACCATAGCGCAGACGATCACCCCCGGAGAGTATCGCTCGAAAGCCTTTGCTTTCCTGGCTCAAGCGTTGGCGCATGCGCACGCTTACCGCGAGGCCCGTCTGGCTGCCGATCAATGCGCGGATGCTGTCTGTAAACTTTCCGCCTACTCGGCAATTTTGTACGAGTACGCAATCGAGCGGAACCCGCAGCTAAAAGTTCGGTTAGATGCGGAGCCGGTGTATAATCGCTAGCGATGGAAGATCAGCCGTCGTCAAAAATCGCCGAGTATCTGGCGAAGGTCGAAACGGAGCTTGCGCGCTACGAGCATCCGCTCTTTCGCTTCGAGGTGCGGGCAAGCACGCCGGGCGTTACCGTCTTCGTCAGGCTCAAACAAGACGGGTTGCACGATGACCCCTACAAGTTTTATCTTGCGCCGCGTGAGTTGGAAGCCCGCGCCTTCGAGTGGGATTTTCAACGCCAGCTTTACAACTACCTGCATGATTATCTGGTGGAAATGTTCACCCGCAGCCCGCAGATTATAGATCGTTGACAGATGCAATCAGAGCCTTTATGGAGCAAAAGAAAACTGTCGCCATTGTGGTCTTCGACGAAGCCGAAGTATTGGACTTCGCGGGGCCGTTTGAAGTCTTCTCGGTAACCGGCAAATGGAAGGGCGAGAGTCCGTTTGATGTCTTTCTAGTTGCCCAAGAAGATCGTCCGGTGATTGCGCGCAACCATTTCAGCGTCAACCCGCATTATACCTTCGCCAACGCCCCCGCCGCTGAGATCATCCTCATCCCCGGCGGCTACGGCACGCGCCAAGAGATGAACAACCCGGTGCTGCTCGATTGGGTCAAAGAGCGCGCCGCGCAAGCCGAGTTGGTCTTGTCGGTCTGCACAGGCTCTTTGGTGTTGGCCAAAGCCGGACTTCTTGACGGCCTTGCGGCAACGACCCATTGGATGGCGATTGATCTGCTCAAAGAGGTCGCGCCGCAAACCCGCGTGTTGGAAGATGAGCGAGTCGTTGATAACGGCAAGATCATCGTTTCGGCAGGCGTCGCTTCAGGCGTAGACATGTCGCTCTATGTCGTCGGCAAACTGCTCGGCGAACAGACCGCAAAAGAGACGGCCAAATACATCGAGTGGCCAATGAGAACAAACACGGCATAGCAAGTCCTGCTTAATGCCGAAGGATTTCTCGGATAGCATTTGCATACTTACTCAGGGATAAAACCGGACAAGTATATGCGAATCGAGAGGAGAAGACGGCTCCGAGGGCTATAGATGTCAATTGCCGGTTCAATGGTCTGACATTCGAATGAGACTGATTCTAGGGTCATTCAGTTTTCGGGAAAATGCCCATCAGAGCTATGGTTTGCCAGGGTTGCGCGGCGAATTTGCTGCATCCTCTGGCAAGATTGCTTTCTCCCGCCATCCGCATCAACCCAATCCCCACATTTCTCAACGCTGCCATCGCTTGCGGCAATCTCCTCACTCGCACCTGCGAGTGCTCTTCTCCATAGGTCACATCCCTCACCCAGTGCGACTGATTTCCGATCCGCCAGTGCCCCGCGCCAGCCTCAATACCTCCTTTGCTCCCGCCCCTTGCCGACTCCAACTCGTCACCCCCATCACCGCTTCTCGACTCTCCCTGCCGCCCCTCTTGCAGCGCCGCCATCTCTCCAAGACGAAGACTTGTTCGATCCCCGGCCAGATTTCTTCTTGCCCCGACAGCACGCTGCTCGTCAGCCGTCGCCGCCCTCATTGATGACCGCTTTGGCCACCTTGCGTTGCGTCAAGAGGACATCGAAGGTGAGGATTTTGCCCTGCAAAAACAGGGTTGCCAGCAAGTCGAGGATGACGCCGATCTCATGGCTGTGGGAGGCGACAGGGAGTTGGGCAAGGGTCAGTCCGAAACGGTGTGAGAGTGCCGTTAAGAGGTGGGCAAGGGGCGCGCCTTGCTGTTTGGAGCCACGCCAGGTCTTGCCGTCTACCGCGATGGCTTCGCCCGCTGCAAGCGGTGTGTCGTCAGCAGCCGGATAGTGCGCCAATAAGGCTTCGACCCAGTGCGCCAAGCGGGTCTCGAAAGCGGCCCAGTCGAGACGGCCCAAAATGGTGTGCAGAGTGGCGGCACAGGGAGTGCGGAGGGTAGAAAAGCCGAGAGCGGTGATGAAGGGCTGACCGTAGTGGCGACCCCCTTCGGCGATAGCCGAGTAGCTTTTATAGCCACAGAGGATGGCGGCGACAGCGAGGGCAAGAACAGCGGGTAGTGGATAGCGTTTACCTTGTGATTGACGGAAGTCGGGAATCTCAGCTAAGACATCAACGAGAACAAGTGAAGAACTTGCTATCGTCTCACCTCTTGAGTTTGAAAGGATTGAGCTTCGAGGTGAGATTATCTAGCTTTTGACCGCCTTTCCAGAGAACTGAATGGCCTTACACTTACGCTGCCGAGCGCGGACAGAGTAGCCAACGCTAATTGACAATCAAGAAGGATGGGCATAGATTACTGCGCGAATTTGACCCTTCCAATTTTGCGGGCAGCGGTAGATCGTTAGGCAAAGAAAACGTTAAAGGAGTTGCAAACCGAAATATGCAACCGCAATATCCGACAATTCAGCCTTGGTTCTGCCCGCGTTGTGGACAGCACAACGCCATGAGCAGCAGCCAGTGCGGCAACTGTCATACGCCGCACCCCGCTTACGGAGCCGGACAGCCATTCGTCGCGCAGCCCATGATGGCGCCTGCGCACGGAGTCTTTACCTGTCCCTATTGTCATACCCAAGCGCCGCCGATTCACGAGTCACGGATTTCGACCGCCGGATGGATCGTCTTTGCGCTGCTCTTAGTCTTTACCTGCATCTTTTGTTGGATCGGGTTGTTGATTAAAGAGCAATACACCATTTGCTCATATTGCCGGACGCAAATCCGCTAGCCCGTAAAGCCTCAGATGGCGGCGGCGCAGCCATCTGAGGCTTTACGGGGCGATCAAAGTTCGCCTTGCCCGACGGCTGGGCAATCGGGTAGTATTGCGTTTCGTCTTTTTGAAATGGACGGAGGCTTCCTGATGATGGGAAGCCGGTAGTCAAACACCTTACGCCAGCTCCGTAAGTCCCAAGGCGTTTTCATTCGTTCGCTTTGTCACCAACGTTGCCAGCGAATGGCTAGGGCGCTGACGTAGGGTCTGACCCAAGTGAGAATCGAAGTGCAGATTGTTCCCTCTATCGCCTGCCGGTCGCCCCGACGACTGACTATCAGGTGTGAGGTGCGCGGTGCGAATTCGATTCATCAACCTGAAGAGAATGTCATTTCGTAGTTCGACTCGATATGCCGCCTGCGGGCAGGGAAAAAGCTACGGCAGGATGAATCAATAAGAGAACCGTTTGCGCGGTTCGGGAGGAACCAGTATTAGCAGCTTTCACAGAGGTGGAGGGAGAGACCGGCGAGACCGTGGGCCTTCGGTGCGCGTCAACGAACGCATACGTGCCCGCGAGATTCGTGTCATAGACGAAGACGGCTCGCAACTGGGAATCATGTCGCCGCAACAGGCGCTGGCGCTGGCCGATAGCAAAGGGCTTGACCTGGTTGAAATCGCGCCGCAAGCGCAACCGCCCGTGTGTCGCATCATCAACTTCGGCAAATTTCAATACGAGCAAAAAAAGAAAGCCAAAGAGGCGAAGTCGAAACAGACCTTCATCACCGTCAAAGAGATCAAGTTCCGACCGGGCACGGACGAACATGACTATACCTTCAAAAAGAACAATGCCATCCGCATGCTGCATGAGGGCGACAAGGTTAAAGCGACCATCCATTTTCGCGGACGCGAGATTACCCATAAAGAACTGGGCATCGCTTTGCTCAAACGCCTCGAAGGCGAGCTTGCCGAGGTCGCGCAGGTGGAGGGCACACCCAAGCTGGAAGGGATGAACATGTTCATCATGCTCTCGCCCAAAAAGACGAAATGATCGTGATTCAGATTCATAGGAGGAATTATGCCGAAACTTAAGACTCATAAAGGCGCAGCCAAGCGGTTTCGCCTCACCGCCAGTGGGAAGGTCAAGCGCGGCCACTCGCACGCTCGCCACATCTTGACCAAAAAGACTGCCAAGCGCAAACGCGCGCTCGACATTGATGTCATCGCGTCAGATGCCGATACGCCCGGCATCAAGAAGATGCTGCCCTACGGTCGCAACTAAGCGGTCATTTGAACCGGGAAACCGAATGGTAATTTTGGGATTGGCGATTCGGATATGGCAGCATCGAGAGGTCAGCAGGGTCACCGTTACGAAACGATCAGCCGCGATCCGCAATTGCCGTAGGAGGGACTTATGCCTCGCGCAAAACGTGGAAACAAACGATTACAGAAACGCAAAGGGATTCTCGAATTAGCCCGCGGCTATCGCGGCACGAAGAGCAAACTCTATCGCCATGCCAAAGAGCAAGTCGAGCGCTCGCTCAACTTCGCCTTTACGGGACGCAAACTGAAGAAGCGCGATTTCCGCTCCCTATGGATCGTTCGCATCGGCGCTGCCTCACGCGCCAATGGTCTGAGCTACAGTCAATTTATGCATGGCCTCAAACTGGCAGGCATCAATCTGGATCGCAAAGTGCTCGCTGACATCGCCGTCAACGACTCGGCGGCCTTCAGCGAAATCACCAATAAAGCCAAGCAGGCGATTGACGACAGTCGCGCTGCCTAACCGGTGAGCAGAGCCGCGCACGCGGCTCTGCCTTCTCCTTATGGATGACAGACTCCGCCAGATCAAAGAGCAGTTTCAAGCCGATGCCAGCCGCGTCGCCAGCGCCGCCGATGTAACCGGGCTGCGCGATCAGTATCTTGGCAGAAAGTCCGGCCTCTTGGTCGCCGAAAAGAAACGCATCGGGTCGCTTGCCGCCGACGCGCGCGCCGCTTTCGGGCAGATGGTCAATCAATTGAGCGCAGAGATTGAATCGGCCATCGCGCAACTCACAGAGCGATTTGCCAATCAGGCCGCCGCTGCCGCTCTCGACCGCGAGGCGATTGATGTCAGTCTGCCCGGCACGCGGTTCAAACCCGGACATCTGCACCCCATCACCTTGTTGCGGCAAAAGATCGAAGATATCTTTGTCGCCATGGGCTACACCGTCGAAGACGGCCCGGAGATTGATACCAGCTTTTATAATTTTGACGCCCTCAACATTCCGCCCGGCCATCCGGC
This sequence comes from uncultured Clostridia bacterium, assembly GCA_964468725.1. Lineage (GTDB taxonomy): Bacteria > Acidobacteriota > Blastocatellia > UBA7656 > UBA7656 > CAYXVU01. The sequence goes on along the minus strand of CAYXVU010000015.1, from coordinate 23,147 downwards.
GCGTGAATCGGCAGACACCTTCTATGTCTCGGAAGACTTGGCGCTGCGGTCGCAGACTTCGACCGTGCAGATTCATGCCATGCAGAGGCGCCAACCGCCGCTGCGCATCATCGCGCCCGGTCGCGTCTTTCGGCGCGATACGCCCGACCCGACTCACAACCCGATGTTCTTTCAACTCGAAGGTCTCAATGTTGACCGCCGGATCACGCTTGGCGATTTGAAAGGCACGCTGCAAACCTTCGTCGAACTGATGTATGGCGCGGGGCTCAAGACGCGCTTTCGCCCCTCCTACTTCCCCTTCGTTGAACCCGGCGCGGAGATGGATTTCCAATGCTACGTCTGCGCGGGCAGCGGATGCCGCGTATGTAAAGGGTCGGGATGGATCGAGTTGGGAGGTTGCGGCATGGTGCATCCGAACGTCTTGCGGGTTGCCAATATTGACCCGGAAGAGTATTCGGGATTTGCTTTTGGTCTTGGCATTGATCGGATGGCGGCGCGCATGTATGACATTGACGACATCCGCCTGCTCTACGAAAACGACGTGCGGTTCCTCGAACAGTTTGCCTAGACAGAGCTATTGTAACCGTCCCCCGGATGCATGCAGATCACTGAGCGGTCTGCGCTTCAGACCGTACATCCGGGGCTGCGTATAAAAAACGAATGGCCGCAGCCTCAACACAAATAACCGATAAATCCTGTTTAATCCTCGGCGGTGCGGGCTTGGTCGGTGTACAGATCGCCCATCAAATCGCCCGCGAACTCAAACCCGAAACCATCCTTATCGCCTCGCTCTATCACAAAGAAGTGCGCGATGTCGTCCACGATCTGAAGAAAGAGTTTCCCGCCATTCGCTTCGTTGAGTTGTGGGGCAATCTCTTCGTGCGCGCGGAACTCGCCAAAGAAGATCGTAGCGAATTGATGGCCAGCCCCGCCCGCCGCCGCGCCCTCTATGAAGACCTCTTCGGATCGCTCGACGCGGCTTACGAAAAGTCGCTGCTCGCGCAAGCCGTGCGTCAGCATCGCCCAAACATCATTATTGATTGCGTCAACACCGCATCCGGCATCAGCTATCAGGATGTCTATACGAACTCCATCGAAGTCCGCAAAACGATTGATTTTCTTGACGAGCGCATCGCCGAACGCGACCTCAAACAGCTATGGGATAATCGCAAAGCCTTTGAGCGCACCCTCGAAACTTTGCTGGTCTCGCAATCCATTCCGCAACTCATCCGCCACACCCAACTGCTCTATCGAGCGATGGTCGAAGTCGGCACGCGCGTCTATGTTAAAGTCGGCACCACCGGAACCGGCGGCATGGGACTCAACATTCCCTACACGCACGGCGAAGAGAAGCCTTCTGCCAAACTGATGTCGAAGACGGCTGTCGCCTTCGCGCATACCGGCTTGATGTTTCTGATGGCGCGCACGCCCGACGGCCCCATCGTCAAAGAGATCAAACCGGCGGCGATGATCGGCTACAAGAAGGTGACGTATCAATCGCTTAAAAATCGCCGCGACAATTCGCCCGTCGCCATCTACAACCCGCGCACGCAGATGCTGGCGGGCGACTTGGAATTGGCGCTGCCGCGTGACAAATTCAAGCGCCTCGGCGATCTCGAAATGGTCGGCATAGACACCGGTGAAAACGGCTTCTTCGCGCGCGGCGAGTTCGAAGCCGTGACCGCGCTCAATCAGATGGAGTTCGTCACCCCTGAAGAGATCGCGCAAAACGTCGTCCTCGAAATCAAAGGCAGCAACACGGGCGTGGATGTGATTGCCGCGATTGACGGGGCGATTATGGCGCCGAGCTATCGCGCAGGCTATCTGCGCGGCTCCGCCATCGAAGCCTTGCGCCGCTTGGAAAATGAGAAGAACTCGCCTTCGATTGCCACTGGCGATTTGGGGCCGCCGAAATTGACCAAGCTGCTCTACGAAGCCTATCTCTTACGCATGAAGTACCAAACGCTGGCGGCAGTCGTCGAAGCCAGCGCCGAAGAGGTGTCCGCTCTCTTGTGGCGCTACCTGCAACGCCATCAGGAGTTGCGCAATACCATCATCTCCATTGGTGTGCCGATCTTGCCCCCTGAAGGCAATCGCCTGATTCGCGGCCCGCGCATCAATGTGCCGGAATATGCGGGGCAATCGAGACTCGCCATCACGGCGACGGCGATTGAGCAATGGGCGGAGCGCGGCTGGCTCGACCTCAGACCGCAGAACATCGAACGCTGGCAGCAACGCTTTCGCCACATGCTGCGCTCGGCACAGACAATTCACCGACAAGGTTCGGCAGCCATCAATATGGCCGCGTTTCGCAGCGAAGAGATTCGCATCGGGGAAGTCGTCGGTTGGATTTTTAATAACGAAGAAAAAGGCTACAGAATCAAATGAAGATCAGTTATCAATGGCTCGGCCAACTCGTGCCGCTCACGCTGGATGCCAAACAACTGGCGGAAAAGATGACCATGGTCGGGCTTGCCGTCGAAGTCATCGAAGAAGTCGGCGACGATTTCGTACTCGACTTCGACCTGACCTCAAACCGTCCCGACGCCCTGTCACACCTCGGCATCGCGCGCGAAGCCGCAGTGGTATGCGGCACGACCTTGACGCAACCGCAGGTCAAGCTCACTGAGAGCAGCGAGACGGCGGCCAGTCTGGCAAAGATCGAAATTCACGATGCGGAATTGTGTCACCGCTATGCCGGACGCATCGTGCGCGGCGTCAAAGTCGCGCCTTCGCCGCAATGGCTGATTGACCGGCTCGTCGCTGTTGGCCAACGCTCGGTCAACAACATCGCGGACATCACCAACTATGTGATGTTCGAATTGGGACAGCCTACGCACGCCTTCGATCTGAACACCTTGCACAATCGCCACATCATCGTGCGGCGCGCGCAGGCGGGCGAAGAGTTGAAGACGCTTGACGGAGTGACGCGCAAATTGCATCCCGACATGCTCGTCATCGCCGATGCGGATCGCGCCGTCGCCCTCGCCGGAGTGATGGGCGGCGAAGAGACTGAAATCAGCGACACGACCACCGATGTATTGATCGAAAGCGCCTACTTCCTGCCCGCTTCGGTGCGCGCAACATCGCGCGCGCTCGGACTCGATAGCGAAGCGTCCTATCGTTTCGCGCGCGGCATTGACCCCAGCGGACAAGCGCGCGCCGCCGACCGCGTCGCCGAGTTGATCGCAGAGATTGCGGGGGGTGAAATTCTCGCCGGAGTGATTGATGTTCATCCGACCCGCATCACCCGTGAAGCCGTCAGTTTGCGCGAGTCGCGCGTCGAAAAGCTGACCGGGTTGAAAGTAGGGATTGAGCCGTCAGCAGCGATTTTGCGCGCCCTCGAATTCGAAGTCGAAGTGCAAAGCGAAGAGAAGAAGTTGTCGGCCATCGCGCCGCCGTTTCGCGTAGACATCGCCCGCGAAGAGGATTTGGTCGAAGAAGTGGCGCGCCACGTTGGCTATGAAAACATCGCTACCACTTTGCCGGAGTGGGGCGGCTTCGGCCATTACCTCGAACACGAAGACCGTCGCCGTCAAGTGCGGCGCGTGTTGATGGATGCGGGATTTCACGAAGCGATTTCGTTCAGTTTCGTCAATCACGAACGCGACAGCCTCTTTCGTTCCGGCCAAGCAACCGTCGCCTTGACCAACCCAATTGATGTGAACGCCGCCGACATGCGCGCTTCTTTGCTCACCGGGTTGCTCGATAGCTTGCAGGTAAACTTCAATCACGGCAACCGCGATGTGAAGCTGTTCGAAGTGGGCAAAATTTTCGCCGCTGTAAAAGAAAGTGAGCGCCCCGTAGAGCATGAAACCTTGAGTCTGGTGATGACCGGCGCAGTCGTTGCCGATGATTGGCGCGAGCAACGCGAAGTGGATTATTACGATTTGAAAGGGGCAGTCGAAAACCTGTTGGCGGGGCTGAATCTCTCAGGCTTTACAATTGAGAGAGCGAGTGTAGAATACCTGCATCCCGGACAGGCTGCGGTGTTCGTCAGGGATGGTGAAGGAGTCGCTACACTGGGTCGTTTGCACCCGCGCATTGCGGCACTGTATAAGTTCCGCCAGCCGGTTTATGTCGCGGAAATCAAGTTTGGCAACCTGCTTGAATTGGTTGCCGACACGGTGCGCTACAGCGCCTTGCCCAGATTCCCCTCGGCTTCTCGTGATGTTTCGGCGCTCCTCCCTGAATCCGCGACGTGGGGCGCAATTGAAACGGCCATCGGCGAACTCGGCATCCGAGAGATCGTTGCCATTAAGGTCTTTGATCGCTACCAAGGCAAAGGGATTCCCGATGGGCTGCACTCGCTCGCCTTCCGCATCACCTATCGCAGCGACGAGCGCACTCTGACCGACGAAGAAGCCAATGCCTTGCACGAACGCGTTCGGGAGATGTTGGCACAACGCTTTGCAGCACAATTACGATAACGGGTGAAGAATGCAGGATGAAAGATAAAGGATGAAGGATGATCGTTAGCCCGCGACGTCCGAAAAGAGATCGGTTCCACTTCATCCCTTAGCCTGTCGCCTTCGTCCTGATTGAAGGGGGAAGCCGTGAGCGCGATTTACGGACTAGAAAAATTTTCGCACCTCGAAGACAAAATCTATCGCACCATCGAACAGTTCAAACGCGAACGGCAAGAGCGCGAAGCCTTAGAGCGTGAAGTCTTGAGTTTGCGCCGCGAACTCAGCCAAATCACCGACGAGAAAGAACGCTTGGAGTTGCAAGTCGAACGCCTGTTGGGCGAGCGCGATCACATGAAACTCAAAGTCGAAGCCATGCTCGATGCCATCGCCGTCCTCGACATCGAAGCGGCGGAAACGGCGAAGAAGTAGGCCGCCTGCGGCAGCCCTTCGCTTCCCGATAACTTCTCAACCGACGAACGCGCGAGATTATGGAAAACAGTCCGAGCCAATCCTACAAGGTCGTCATCTATAATCAGACCTACAATCTGCGCAGCGACCACGACGAAGAGTACATTCACCAACTGGCGGCGCACGTTGATCGTCGAATGAATGAAATCGCCAGCGCCACCATGACCGTTGACTCGCTGCGCGTTGCCATCCTCGCCGCTTTGCAGATCGCCGACGAGTTGTATCAATCGCGCCGCGAGATGGAAGAGACCGACGACGAGATCGCCAAACGTAGCGCCAAATACGCCGATTTGCTCGATCAATTTCTCCGCACCAATACGTTCGACCCAACCAAGTAAGTCAGACGAACGGCCCGATTTTCACCTGCGAGGTAAACCCGATGATTGCTGCTCTCCTCCTATCGCTCGCTCTGCTCTTTCCCGCGTCGCAACGACCGACTCAACAATCCGAAACCGCGCGCCAATCCGAAGCGCGACCGTCCGATCAAGCCCGACCCGCGCCGCCCATGCCCGATGAACCGCCGGTGGTCACACGCCATGAAATCAAAGCCGGAAGCAGATCGTTGAAGTACACAGTGACGACCGGCTTTATGCCCATCAAAAACGCGACCGGCGAAACCGAAGCGCGCATCTTCTTTATGGCCTACACGCTGGACGGGCAGACGCGCGCCGCCGAACGCCCGTTGATGTTCTCTTTCAACGGCGGCCCCGGCTCGTCTTCGGTGTGGTTGCATCTGGGCGCGCTCGGCCCGAAGCGGGTTCGCATGCTCGACGATGGCGGACTGCCTGCGCCGCCCTATCAGATGGTCGAAAACGAACACACTTGGCTGGATAAAACCGACCTCGTCTTCATTGATCCGGTGGGCACGGGCTACAGTCGCGCCACGCGCCCCGATCTGGCGAGCAAATTTTTCGGACTTAACGGCGATTTGCAATCGGTCGGCGAATTCATTCGCATGTACCTGACGCGCTATGAGCGTTGGTCGTCGCCGCTCTTTTTGGTCGGTGAAAGCTACGGCACGACGCGCGCGGCGGGACTCTCCGGCCTGCTGGTTGACAAAGGTATCGCCTTCAACGGGGTGCTCTTGATTTCGACGATCATGAATTTTCAGACGGTAGATTTCGCGGCGGGCAATGATCTGTCTTTCTTGTTGATTCTGCCTTCGTACACGGCAACCGCTTGGTATCACAAAAAGCTGCCGCCGGATTTGCAATCAAAGCCGCTCCGACAAGTGCTGGATGAAGCCGAAAAGTGGACGCTTAACGAATACAATCAGGCGCTCACCAAAGGGGCGCGAATGAGCGCGCAGGAACGCCACGCGGTGATTGAAAAGATGGCGCGCTACACCGGGGTGAGCAAAGAGTTCATTGACAACGCCAACCTGCGCGTTGATCTTGGCAAGTTCAACAAAGAGTTGTTGCGCGATCAAAAGCGCACGACTGGCAGATTGGATAGCCGCTTCAAAGGCATGGATGCCAACGCCGCCACCGAACGCCCCGACTTCGATCCGAGTATGACGGCGATTCGCGCGCCCTACACGGCGGTGATGAATAACTATCTGCGCGCCGAGTTAGGTTTCAAATCCGACCTTGAGTATTTCATTTTGGGCGGCGGGCTGGGCGCATGGAATTGGGGCGTCAATAATAACTATGTGGATACGAGCACGGCTTTGCGCAGCGCCTTTGCGAAAAATCCCTACATGAAAGTCTTCGTCGCTTTTGGCTATTACGACATGGCGACGCCGTACTTTGCTGCGGAGTACACCTTCGACCACATGCCGCTTGATGCCAGCGTGCGGCGCAACATCTCGACGGCGTACTACGAAGCGGGGCACATGATGTACATTGACATCAAAGAACTGGCGAAGCTCAAACAAGACGTAGACAAATTCATTGACAGCGCCCTCCCGGCGCGGCAGTAGTTCAATGCAAACAGCCTAACCAGGCGATGCGGACTAATTTGAAGACGGAGTTGGTGATGACGGCTTTGGAGATGGCGCTTAGGCAACGACGACCGGCAAGAGGAGTGATTCATCCCTCAGATCAAGGAAGTCAGTACGCCTCGATTGCCTTTGGCAGGCGGTGTGGCGAAGCCGGGGTGAGGCGATCAATGGGGAGTGGGGAGATTGCTACGCTAATGCGATGTGCGAGAATTTCTTTGCGACGCTGGAATGCGAGTTATTAAATCGTCGAACGATTAAGACCGTTGAAGAAGCAAGGCTGGAAGTCTTCGATTGCATCAAGGGATAGTACAATACGCGGAGGCGGCATTCCGGAATCGCGTATCAATCACCGATGGAATACGAAAGGCTGCATCAAAAGATCGCCTCATAACCGAGTTATAAACTGTCCATCTAACCGGGGCAAGTCCAGTTGTGCAACTCAGCGCGTCAGCGTCTTCAATCTTTGCAATCGTTCTTCGGCGGCGGCAAGCGTTTCATCGCGCTTGCAAAAGGTGAAGCGCACCTGTCGACTGCCCAACTTCGGGTCGTGATAGAAGCTGCTTCCGGGCACGACGGCGACTCCAACCTCTTTCACCAAGAAGCGCGCAAACTCTAGGTCATCATCGTACCCGAACGCGCCGATGTCGGTCATGATGTAGTAAGCGCCATCGGGGTCGAAACATTGGAAACCGACATCTTTCAACACGCCGAGCAATTGCTCGCGCCGCACCGCATAATCAGCTTGCAATTTGTCGTAGTACGAACGCGGCATTCGCAGTGCCGTCGCGCCCGCCTCTTGCAACGGAGCCGCCGCGCCGACGGTCAGGAAGTCATGCACTTTGCGAATCGCTTGCGTAATCTCCGGCGGCGCGATGGTGTAGCCAACGCGCCAACCCGTCACGCTATAAGTCTTCGATAATCCGTTGATCGTAATCGTGCGCTCGCGCATGCCATCGAGCGTCGCCATCGCAATATGCTTCTTGTCGTTGAAGAGAATGTGTTCGTAAATCTCGTCGGTGATGGCGATGGCATTCCATCTCTGGCACAGCGCGGCGATAAAGGTCATCTCTTCGCGGCTGAAGACTTTTCCCGTCGGGTTGTTCGGCGTGTTGATGATGATGGCTTTGGTGTGGTCGTTGAAGGCGGCGGCCAACTCAGCTTCATCGTATGACCAATCGGGCGCGCGCAGGGTGACATAGCGCGGCGTCGCACCCGATAAGATCGCGTCCGGCCCGTAATTTTCATAAAACGGTTCGAAGACAATCACTTCATCGCCGGGATTTACAATCGCCATCATCGCGGCGATCATCGCTTCGGTCGAACCGCAAGTGACGCAGAGCTCGCGTTCGGGATCTACTTCGAGTCCCAAATACCAGGCGCTCTTTTCGGCAATGGCGTTGCGAAAATTCTTTGCTCCCCAGGTAATGGCATACTGATTCACATCGGCCATCACGGCATCGCAAGCTGCGAGTTTAATCTCTTCGGGCGCGGCAAAATCCGGGAAGCCTTGCGAGAGGTTGATCGCGCCGTAGAGTTGCGCTTGTCGGGTCATCTCGCGGATGACCGATTCGGTGAATTGTTCCGCTTTGAATGAAGTGATCTGTTTGGTCATGAATCATCCTTGCTGACGTTGGGTCTCGCGTTCTGCTATATCAAAAGCGCGCGGCGAAAGGCAAATCGAACGGGCAAAGGCGCAGGCTTTATTTCTCTCAAAACGCGCCATGCCTTCCCTTCCCTTCTTTGAAGCGTTGCGCTCCAGCGACAGTTTCGCCCGATTCGATGACCGCTTTGCCGCGCCGCAATTCGTTGCGCATCGCCTCTTCCCATGAAAGCTCCCACTGCTCGTAAGCCGAAAGCCTGTCCGACCGCAGACAGGCCTGCGGAAAGGTGGCGATTTGACGGGCGAGACCGATGGCTTCCGTAAGCGCCTGCCCGTTTTCGACCATGCGATTGGCTAATCCCATGCGCAAGGCTTCGTCGCCGCTCACGCCGCGCCCGGTCAGAATCAAATCGAGCGCGTGGCTCATGCCGATGAGTCGCGGCAATCGCACTGTACCCAGATCAACCAGCGGCACGCCGAAGCGCCGACAGAAGACTCCGAATATGGCATCGCGCGCTGCCACCCGCAAATCGCACCACAAGGCTAGCTCCAAACCGCCCGCAACAGCGAAGCCTTCGACTGCGGCAATCACCGGCTTGCCGAGTCGCATACGCGATGGCCCCATCGGCCCTTCGCCCTCTTCGCTCAAGGCGTTGCGTTCGCCCGTCGCCACCGATTTCAAATCCGCGCCCGCGCAAAAGGTGCCGCCCGCACCCGTAAAGACGGCGACCGCAAGCGACTCGTCCGCATCAAAGCGGCGAAACGCGGCGATCAGGGCTTCGGCAGTCGGCGTATCAACGGCATTGCGCGCCGCCGGACGATTGATGGTGATGATGACGATGCCCTCTTGCGTTTCAAAGTTGACGGTTTGCATGTCTGATTCCTCCGCTCACAAATTCTGTCTTGAAATCGTCTGGTTGTCCAAAAACTCATTCTTTTTTTCTCTCTGAAGCACAAAGAAAGTCATCCGAATCGGACACGGATGAACGCCGATTGGGCGGATTTTCACAGATCATTTTGGGGTATCCGTGTGCTTGCGCTCCGGCTGTGAGAGTTTAGGTTCTATTCTGCGAGCATCGCAGGCAGAGTTGTAAAAAATTTGCCTGATGAAAAAAGTTTGCGTCCTTTTCGAATCATATTCGTCTATGTGTATGTGATAATATAGCCCGGATTTTGAAAGGAGATTTGGTAGTGCCAATGTTCAACCCGCTCAACTTGCATCATCACCCGACCCGGTTTCGAAAAATCGGTATGCGCCTCGCCGTCCGCTTGCTTGTTCTTTCGCTATTGTTTGCGCTAGCGCAGACCTCGCAGGCACAAGACCCGCTCAAAGTCGCGCCTGAAGCCTACAAGCTGCAATTTGAAAATGATTCGGTGCGTGTCATTCGCGTCCATTACGCCCCGCTGGTCAAGCTGCCGACTCACGATCACCCGCAACGGCCTGCGGTCTTCGTCTATCTCAATGACGGCGGCGCGGTGAAGTTCCAACACGTCGAAGGCGTTTCGGGAACCTATGCCGCCAAACGACCGCCGACCAAAGCCGGAGGCTTTCGCTTGGCCGGGCTGCAACCGGAGAATCATCAGGTCGAAAACCTGTCGGAGGTGCCGAGCGAGTTTTTACAGATCGAGATGAAGACCGAAGCCGCCGAACTCAAGACCTTTCGCGGCAAGTTTCTGCCCGACCCCAACGTTTTGCAGGGCAACTCGCACAAGGTCGAATTCGACAATCCGCAAATCCGCATCACCCGCATCGTCTGCCAACCGCAGGCCACCTGCGATATGGGAAGCTCGGAGTTTCCGGCTCTGCTTGTCGCCTTCGCGCCGTTGCAGTACAAATCGGCGGCGAAAAATCGCGCCAAGTTTCAAGCCAAACTCGATACCGGACAGACCAAATGGCTCGGCGCTGGCACATGGGGCGAATGGCAAAACACCGGCAAAACGCCAGCGCATCACCTATTAATCGAATTCAAAACCAAGCCTGCTGCCCCGAAAAGCGCAGAGAAAAAAGAGGGGCACAAACATTCGTAAGCGTTCGCTGAGAGAGGGCAAAGCGCACAGATGATTCATCCGGCTAATACCGCAAGCGACCCGGCAGTCCGCCAAGCGACGCATGAAGTGTGGGAAGATTTCGGCCAACCACTGCGCGATTACCTGCGCAAACGCATCGGCAATGCGGCTGATGCGGACGATGTGTTGCAAGAAGTCTTCCTACGCATTCATACGCGCCTGCACACTCTGCGCGATGAAGAGAAGTTGCCAATGTGGTTGTATCAGATCGCCAAAAATGCGGTCACTGATTACTACCGCAGAAAATCACCATCGGCTCCGTTGTCTCCTGAATTACTCTGCTTCAACGGAGCGCAAGAGACCGATGCCGAAGCGAAACTGGCCGAGCAGATGCCGGTCTTTGCCTATCAGTGACTGCCGGAAAAATACGGGCGGGCGCTCGTACTGGCAGACCTCGAAGGTCTGACGCAACAACAACTGGCGGAGCGGCTGGGACTCTCTTTAAGCGGCGCAAAGTCGCGTGTGCAACGGGCGCGGCAGTTGCTACGAACGGCTTTGCTGCGCTGCTGCCATTTCGAATTCGACCGGCGCGGGCGCGTGATTGATTACCACCCGCGCTCCTCTTGTTCGACCCGCTGTCAGTGTCAAAACTCGCACGGTTGCCGCTCGCCGGAGGCTCAGTCGCTTTGTGCGGATTGAGGTAATGCCGCTGGCCAACGACTGACGCGCACCAGCAGATAAACGGCGATTGCCAGATCAAATCCGATACACACCATCGGATACCAGCGCGGCACAAAAGGCGTAGCCTTCGCATTGTGCAGCGTCACATCCCAAACGGCATGGGCTGCCCAGCCGAGCGCCAATACATACGGCGAATATTTGAAGGCAAAAAACACGATCACCGAAAAGATCAACAGGCCAACCAGTTCGATTCCGACCCACGCGAGGTTGAAATCCGCTATCGAAAAGCCGACGTAGATGAGCGCCGCCATCACCAGCCCAACTGCGTAGGGTTGTGCGCGGCGGCGACGCAACAACAGTTCGCAGACAATGACCATCAGCGCCGCCCAACCGACCCCTTTTAATAACTCCACCATCCTCTTTTCTCCCTCCCTTTTCCTTGCTTTTCAACAGCTTGAAATAATTGAACCTCAACTCAGTTTTTTCAATGAAAATCTGTACTCTTCCTCAGAATTTTTCTTGACGGATGAGGGATGACGGAATAGCATACAAAGGCTCGGATTTTCAGCGCGTAACCAAATCGCACCGCACCTGCCAGTGGAGAAAGGGAAGCTATGACCTCGAAGAAATTCGCCGTCGCCTTATTCGTTTTCGCTATGAGTTTGCTGGCATTGGGACAAAGCAGCAGCACAGCCAGTTCCAAAGTCGCTAAAGAAGTCACTTTCAGCAAAGACATTGCGCCGATCTTTTACAAAAACTGCGCCGAGTGCCACCGCGCGAACGACATCGCGCCGATGTCGCTGATGAGTTTCAAAGAGGCGCGACCCTGGGCGCGGTCGATCAAAGAGCAAGTGGTCAAACGCCAGATGCCGCCGTGGTCGCCCGACCCGCAGTACGGCGAATTTCAAAACGATCATCGCTTGAGCCAGCAAGATGTTGACACCGTTGTGGCCTGGGTGGATCAAGGTGCGAAAGAGGGCGACCCGAAAGACCTGCCCGCCAAACCGGAATTTCTGAATGGCGGCTGGCAGATTGGCAAACCCGATGTCGTGTTGGAGATGGCCGAAGAGTGGACGGTCGAGCCCAATGCACCCGACAACTACATCAATTTCTTCATCCCGACCAATTTCAAAGAAGACAAATGGATTCAAGCGGCGGAAGTCCTGCCAGGCAATCGCACCATCGTGCATCACGTCATCGCCTTTATTCAAACGCCGCAGATGATGGCCAAACGGCAGGAAGAGCAAAAGAAGTCAGGCGAAAAACTCGGTCAACGCTCGGCCACCCGCGAATCGTCGCTCTTCTATCTGGACGGCACGCTGCGCCGTGTGAAGATGGACGCGCCGGTGATGAACGATGCGTGCGCTCAGAACGCCACGCGTGGCCGCAGAGATGGCAATGAGGGCGAAGAGAACGAAGGTCAACTGCTGGCAGGTTACGCGCCGGGCAAAGGCGTAGATGTCTATCCCGCCGGAACCGCAAAGAAGGTTCCCGCTGGCGCTACGCTCATGTTCCAGATGCACTACTCGGCATTTCGCGGCAGCCTCGATAAAGCGCAAAAAGATCGCACCAAAATCGGTTTGATCTTTGCCAAAGAGCCGCCCGACAAGGTCATCTACACCTATGCCGCAGCCAACGTGCTCTTCAAAATTCCGCCGGGTGCGGATAATCACGAAGTCACTGCTTGCCAGACCATCCCGATGGACACTCAGTTTCTCACCTATATGCCGCATATGCACCTGCGCGGCAAGGATATGAAGTACGAAGTCGTCTATCCTGATGGACGCAAAGAGACGCTTTTGTGGGTTCCGAAGTTCAACTTCAACTGGCAGACGATGTACTACCTCAAGAAGCCGCTCAATATCCCGAAAGGCACGAAGTTCATCGTCACGGCACACTTCGACAATTCGGCGAAGAACAAATACAACCCCGATCCCAAAACCGAAGTTCGGTGGGGCGATCCGACCTATGATGAGATGATGATTGGCTGGCTCGATATTTTGATAGACAATCCGGCCAAGCGAATGAATCCGACGCCTTCAGGGAAAGTCGCCGGTCAATAACCTCTGACCCATTCGACTTCAGATCATGCGCCGATTTTGTCTGGCAATACAGACCGAATCGGCGCATTGCGTTTTCCGGCAGAACCGATTGGCACAAAAACGTCGGCAGACATCGGTTGAAACCGCGGGGACAGAATTTCCGTAGAGGTTGGCAGCACGCAACGAATCGTTATACTCAATCGGGAGGAATAATATGAGGCGAGCTTTTCATCTATCCGCAGTTGTCGGGTTTCTCCTTGTCCTCTGTTTCGCCGCGCTGCCGGTCAGCGATGCCAGCAATAAAACGAGCGCCAGCCCTACCTTCAGTAAAGATATTGCGCCGATCTTTTATAAGAATTGCGTCGCTTGCCATCGCCCCGATGACATCGCGCCCATGTCGCTGATGACCTACAAAGAGGCGCGCCCATGGGCTAAA
>CAYXVU010000015.1:4879-9552 GCA_964468725.1 uncultured Clostridia bacterium | reverse complement strand
ATCTATCAAAGAAAAAGTGGTCGCGCGCGCCATGCCGCCGTGGGGTGCAGACCCTGCGCACGGCGTCTTTGCCAACAACACCAGTCTCTCGCCAACTGAGATTGACGCTATCGTCGCGTGGGTTGAACAAGGCGCGAAAGAAGGCAATCCGAAAGACTTGCCTCCGGCTCCGAACTTCTCAACCGCTTGGGAGATCGGCAAACCCGATGTCGTGCTGACCATGCCAGAATCCTACACCGTTGCCGCAGAAGGAGCGGACGATTACATCTACTTTCGCGTGCCGAGCGGGTTTACCGAAGATCGCTGGGTTCAAGCCGCAGAGTTCCGACCCGGCAATAAGAAGGTCGTCCATCACGCCGTCGTCTTCATTGAAACGCCTGAGATGTTGGCTATGGCCAAAGCGGCTGCGCGTCGCCAAGGCAAAACGGGAGATGACAAAACGCCGTCGGTTTTCGAATCGCTTTCCGCCGATGATTTCACCCAAAAAGAGGGCACCATCCGCCGCGTCAAAGCCGATGCGCCGGTGATGGATGATGGCTGCGCGCAGCGGCGCGGACGTTCGGGCGGTTCCAGCAATCTGCCTTTGCTGTGCGTCTATGCGCCGGGCAGGAATGCCGACGTGTGGCCAGCCGGAACCGCGAAGAAGGTTCCCGCCGGTTCGAACTTCATCTTTCAGATGCACTATTCGAAGACTACCGGCAAACCGGAGAGTGATCGCACCAGCATGGCGCTGGTCTTCGCCAAACAGCCGGTCGAAAAGATCGTCCAGACGCTCACCATCGCCAACACCCTGTTTATGATTCCGCCGGGCGCGAACGATCACGAAGTGACCTCCTGTTACACCTTCGGACGCGATGTTGAACTGGTGGATTATATGCCGCACATGCATGTGCGCGGCAAAGATATGAAGTACGACGTCTCCTACCCCGACGGACGCACCGAGACGCTCTTGTGGGTTCCGCAATACAACTTCAACTGGCAGACGCTCTATAAACTGGCCAAGCCGGTCACCATACCGAAGGGCGCGCGGCTCGTTGTGACCGCGCACTTTGACAATTCGGCGAAGAACCGATTCAATCCCGACCCAACAAAAGCCGTGCGCTTTGGTGAACCGACTTATGATGAAATGATGGTGGCATTTTTAGATTACGCCGTCGAAAAACCGAAAGAGCGCGCCGTCGCCAAACTGGATGCGAAAATTTTAGAGGGTTACGCGGGCGAATACAGCATCGCGCTTGGCGGCAAAGTGACGATCAAACGCGAGGGCGACAAACTGGCAATCGAGTCGGCGATGTTTCCGACCCTCTTCGCTTACCCTGAATCCGAGACGCAATTTTTCTTCAAGACCATTGAAGCGCAGGCGACATTTGTGAAGAATGACAAGGGCGAAGCGGATGAAGTTATTATCAACTTTGGCGGTCAACGCTTGCGCGCCAAGAAGATCAAATAAGTCAATTTGCCGTTTTGAAGTTTCAGGTCTTTCAATCACTAGCCCGGCTGTGAGGGCATCAGCATATGCACTCTTTTGAGCGATCAGGCGACTGACCGGACAGTGAGTGCAGCAGACAATCCGCCAAGGAGGAACCGAAGGATGAGGAAAAGAATCGCCATATCGGCAATTGCCGTCTTCTTCGTTACGGCTTGCGTATGGGGGCTGGCGACGAGCAGCGCCAGCGACCTCAAAGGCGCAGTCACCTTTAGCAAAGATGTTGCGCCGATTCTCAACACCAACTGCGTATCGTGCCATCGCCCCGGCGAAATCGGCCCGATGTCGTTTACCAGCTACAAAGAGACTCGCCCGTGGGCGCGTTCGATTAAAGAGAAAGTCGTGACCCGCGTCATGCCGCCTTGGCACGCCGACCCGCATTACGGCGAGTTTGCCAATGATCGGCGCTTGTCGCAAAAAGATGTAGACATCATCGTCGCCTGGGTGGATCAAGGCGCGAAGGAAGGCAATCCGAAAGATTTGCCTCCGGCTCCGCAATTCGCCGAGGGCTGGAACATTGGCAAACCCGACGCCGTCTTCTCCATGCCCGAAGCCTATGCGGTTCCTGCTGACGGTGTCGTCCAATATCAATACTTCACCGTGCCGACCAACTTCAAAGAAGATATGTGGGTACAAAGAGCCGAGATTCGTCCCGATAACCGCGAAGTCGTGCATCACATCATTGTCTTCGTCAAAAGCGGCACCGAACAGAAACTGTTGGTCGGTTACGCGCCCGGCGAACAACCGGCGGTGATGTCGCCGGGTCTGGCCAAACGCATTCCGGCGGGTTCGAGCCTCATCTTTCAGGTGCACTATACGCCGACCGGCAAAGCCGTCAAAGATCGTTCCTTCATTGGCCTGACCTTTGCCAAAGAGCCGGTCAAAAACGAAATCATCACCCGCCCGATTATGAATGCGCGGTTTGCCATTCCGCCGGGTGATGCCAATTATGAAGTGAAATCGTCTTTCACCTTCCCCGAAGATGGCGAGATTCATTCCCTGATGCCGCACATGCATCTGCGCGGCAAAGATTTCCTGTACACCGTCACCTTCCCTGACGGCACTTCGAAAGTCATCCTCTCAGTGCCGAAATACGATTTCGCGTGGCAAGCCTACTATGTGCTCAAACAACCGCTGCGCGTGCCCAAAGGCAGCCGTGTAGATTGCATCGCGCATTTCGATAATTCGACCAATAACAAGTACAATCCCGACCCCGCCAAAGAGGTGAAGTGGGGCGATCAGACGTGGGAAGAGATGATGATCGGCTGGATGAGTTTCACCTTCGACTCGAAGGCGACGAAGAAACCTGCAGACATCGTCGGGCAAAGCAAGTAAGCGAGTAACAGAGAAAAGAATGCAAGCAGACGGAGTTGAGCATTCGGAATCAGCCAGGTGATGAGCGCACCGCGTTGCTATCTCCATTCTGAATTCTTCAATCCCTGAATTCTGTATTCTGTTCTCTGCCCTTCTTCACGACGAGTTAGATTGATGCGATCCGTTTCCTTCATTCCTCAACGGGCAGAGGCGCAAAGCTGGGTAACTTTGCGCCTCTGCGCCTTTGCCCTTTTTAGTGCCCTCTTCCTGACCGCACTATGGACGGAGCGCAGCCAGGCGCACGAACCGATCACGACAAAAGTGCGGTTCAACAAAGAGGTCGTCCGCATCCTTGCGCGCAACTGTTTCAGTTGTCACAAACCCGGCGGTTTCGCCCCTTGGTCGCTGCTGACCTACGAAGAGGCGCGCCCATGGGCAAAAGCCATCAAAGAAGAGATGCTCGAAAAGCGCATGCCAGTCTGGCACGCGGTTAAAGGGTACGGCGAGTTTCGTAATGTGCCGGAACTGACACAGCGCGAAGTTGATCTGATCGTTAATTGGGTTGAAGGCGGCGCGCCCAAAGGAGAGGACAAAGATTTGCCTGCGCGCCCGCTCTACTCGAATGACTGGCCGTTGGGCAAACCCGACTTGACGCTCAAACTGGCAGAGCAACGCATCGCCGCCGACAGCGATGAAACGCGCACCTTTGCATTGGCGACGAATCTTAAAGAAGATCGTTGGCTCACGGCGATTGATCTATTGCCGACCAATAACGCAGTGGTCTATTCGACAACTTTCTATCTGCAAAAGGGAGAAAGTCAAAAACCTGCCAATAGCAAACCGATGCGCGGCAAGCCCTCCCCTGTCCCGCATCTCTCATCATCCGTTTTAGCAACGTGGGTTCCCGGTCAACGAGTTGTGCATCTGCCGGAAGGCGTCGGCCAGATGATTCCCGCAGGCTCGCGCATCGTTGCAGAGGTGCGCTATCGCGGAACGAGCGAAGCGGCGAAAGATCAGAGCGCTATTGGCCTCTATTTCGCGGCAACGCCGCCCCTCAAACAAGCGCGCGAAGTCGCCATCACCGATAGCAAGGCGCTCATTCCCGTAAGCGCCGCGCTGCAACCTGTGAAAGCAACCTTGCAGTTGACAGAAGACACGGAAGCGATTGCCATCCGTCCGCGCGTGCATGGTCTGATCGTCTCTTTGCAAGCGATGGTGACGCGACCGGATGGCAGCGAAGAGGTATTGATCTGGACGCAAGGGCATCGCTACGACTGGCAACAGACCTATTACTTCAAACGCCCCATTGCCTTGCCGAAAGATACCCGCATTGAAGTGTTGGCATACTTCGACAATTCTGAGGCTAATCCGAAGAACCCTAACTCACCCGCTCAACCCGTCCGCTGGTCAGCCCTGTCACAGCAACCGCTATGCGCGTTGTTGCTCGCCAGTCCACGTAGCAACGGTGAGCCAGCCGGAATGCGCTGAGGCGGCGGGCAACGTCGGTTCGCTTACGATTCAACGTTGGCGAAGAGAAAAGTCTTGAAGACGCTGTCCCAATAGATTTCAGTTACGCCCGTCGTCATACGATGAAAGTCGGCTTCCAATCGCATGACATTTGCGCCTCCCGACTCCTGCGCCGAGTTATGTTGAATGGCCAAGCGATTGCCGACGGCAAATACCTGCTTGATCTCATCGCTTTGAAAACCGCTTTGCGCGATAATCCTAGCGCTCAACGTAACGGTCTTCTCCGGCAAGACCACCGCATCAGCCGCTTCCGTGACATTGATTTGATGGCGAACGGCGCTGCTGGAATTGGCTGTCCTCTCTTTCAATTTGAAACGCGGATCGATCAGTTTCGTACGGTCTGTAA
>CAYXVU010000015.1:0-4779 GCA_964468725.1 uncultured Clostridia bacterium | reverse complement strand
TAGAGAGGTAGGCTGCATTGTCTCGGCAATAGTCAGGCTCTCCCCACACTGACCATACTTCAGCAATGCAGCCTGTTGTTGTCGCCCCACTCAGGAGAGTCGGGCAACAGAAAATAAATACATCTCTGAAAAAAAGTTTTCGATAACTTTGGTGGGCGACGGCCTAAAGGGCGGGCTTGTCCGCAGGTCACGCGAATCCGCGTGAATCGGCAGATGGAGGTTGCAATCCGGCGTTTGACCGGATTACCGCCAGCAAGTCGCTGAGGGCATGAATTCGTAAACAATCGGCGTCCGCGTGCAGATGCTGCGGGTCGTACAAGACCGGCAGCAATCCGGCGCGGCGCGCTCCGACAATATCAACGGCATAGAGGTCACCGACATAGGCTGCGGCTTCCGCTGCTACGCCTGCCCGATCAAGTGCCAGATGAAAAATGCGCGGATCGGGTTTCTCCACGCCGACCAGAAACGAATCGATGAAGAAGTCGAAATGCCGGTGGAGTCCAGCCTCCACAAAAGCTTTTTCGATGCGTCCGTCGCTGTTGGAAACGACCGCGAGTTGATAACCCAGCGCCCGCAACTCACCCAACAATGTCGCCGTTTCAGGACGCACCATGCGCCATAGCATTTCGGATTCAGCGAGCCTCAACACCTCATCTATTGCCTGATGAAGTTGCGATGCTGGCACGCCGATTTCCGGCAACAAGACGCCGTAGAATTCGCGTTTGAGTCGTTCGGTCGAGCCTGCTCCCTCTGCAACCATTTGACCGACGCACCGCATGGCGAGCGATTGCGCTTGGGGAAACTTTTCTAAAGCCGCCGCAATACCAAACCGCTCGCCAAGCAACTCTGCGATGCGTGCCGCATCCAGATGAATCAGCGTGCCGCCTGCATCGAAGAAGATTGTACGAATTCCCTTGCCAGAATCTTCTTGAGCCCGATCCATGCTTTCAGGATATACGCTATACATACAGCCAAAGTAAAGCGCCTATCCGTTTGCCATCAAGAATCGCGGTCGAGAGAACAACATTGCGATCAGGGAATGTCATCGCACCATCGAATGCACAGATCAAGCTCGAGCGAACATCGCCAATGGCAAGGTGCAGATTCTCGGTAGCAGATGCAATAAGCATCACAGTTTTGAAATTCGCCTATGCAACTACGGATGCACTCATCATATGGATCGAGACCAACCGTTAAGCTGGAGCCGAAAGTTGGCAGACCCAAACAAGCAATCAGCAGTATCAACACACAAAACTTTTTCATCAGTCGCATCGTCTTTCCTCCTTTAATGTCGAGAAATGATCTCCCTCCACACATTGGCGGATGAGAGTAAAGTTGTTTTTGCACTTGTCAAGAGCCTGAGATTCTTCCTTCCCCTTTGTCGTCAAAGACTCTCAAGGGCTATCCGAACTCATCTCGCAGGGTAGGCTCGACCCACAATGATATTAACCACCGCAGGTCATCGCGCGCAGGCATAGGGGCGCGCTCGGCGGCTTGCAATTTCAGGTGCCGAAATACATCAGCCTCTTCTTCGGCTCGCAGTTTTCCAGCCCACGCATTCACAACAACCCCCTGATCATCTACGAGGATGAGAGTTGGAGTCCCCACGACGCCGATTGTGGCTAACGAGGCTTGGCGCACTTCGCCAAACGCGCCAACTCCCAATTGATTAAGATACTCCTTACCTCGATAGACATCTGTTGGGAATACGGCGATCAGGCGAATATCGGAACGAGTCGCCAGTTGTTTAGTCAACTCTTGATAGAATGCTGCGCTCTCGGTGCAAAAGCGACAGCCATCCGACAAGACCAGTAGCAGCGTTTGCGGAGTCGCCTGCCAATCAACACCGGGCAGCGTTAGTTTGGTTCCGGCCGTGACCGGCGCTATCGAGGATACTTTCTTGCTGCCACTCAGGAAATAGTTTTTGACCAGCGCCCCACAAACAAGGAGGCCAACAACCACAATGGCGATATTAGCGGCGACCTCCACTTTCTTATGCCAAGCTGATGCGCTGTTCATACTACTCCTATATGCCGGCCATCGGGTTCAAAGGCGTACACATGGTCTTTGCTGATTTCGCTTCGAATGCTAAGCCGACTTTTTCTGCACCCGCTTTTTTGTGATAAACTGCGCTTCGGCTCCAGCCGAAGCACGTTGATGGTGGTTTTGCGACTCGGCTCTTGTGCCGGTTTGATGCTAGATCAACTGCTCACATTAAGGGGCTTAAAGATTTACTTATTAATCCTTAAGACTACTAGGTGTATGCAAAGTGAACCCTTCTATCGCTTCGGCCCTTTCTTGATTAACCGACAAACCCGCCAAGTGTTTCGTCATCATGATCTCTTGGCCATTTCGCCGAAGGCCTTTGATCTTTTACTGGCGCTAATCGAGAGCAACGGAGAGGTCGTCGAAAAGAGCGCGCTCCTGCAACGGGTATGGCCGGATGTGCGGGTCGAAGAGATTAATCTGCTGGTTCACATCTCGGCATTGCGCAAGGCCTTTGGTGATAATCCCAATCAACCCAGTTACATTCAGACCGTTTCCAAACGTGGCTATCGCTTTGTGGCAAACCTGAAGGAAGAACGGTCAGAGTCAGGCGCTTCGGTAACGGCGCTAGATGGCGCTGCCGTTCCTGCGCTTGAGCAACCAACCGAACAAGAGGCTGCCGCAGCGCGCAATTCGAGTTCCCGCCTGCGACACGGAAGCACGGGTAGAAAAGTCTTAGCCGCCACTCTTGCAGCCAGCAGTCTAATGCTCATCGGTTGTCTGTGGCTGTTCATACGGCCACAACCTGCGCCAGTCGCGCCCGTAGAAACCTCGATTGCCGTGCTTCCTTTTAAGCTGTTAGGAAGTCCCGAAGAGGAGTATCTCGGCATGGGAATCAGTGATGCTTTGATTACCAAACTCAGTAAGACGAAGAGCTTGATCGTGCGCCCAACCGGTTCAATCATGAAGTATGTGGGAGTTGCGCAAGACCCGTTAGCTATTGGCGCGGAGTTGCAAGTCTACAGTGTGCTGGATGGCACGATTCAAAAAGCGGGCGACCGGATCCGTGTGACCGTACAGATGCTGCGCGTCGCCGATGGCCTGCCGCTATGGGCAGAGACCTTCGATGAAGATTACACTGACATCTTTGCCCTAGAAGATTCGATCTCCAGACGGGTAACCAAGAGTTTAGCCGTGCGACTGTCCGATGAAGACAATCGGCAACTCGCCAGTCAAGATACGCAAAACAGCGAAGCCCATTATGCGTATCTAAAAGGGCGATTCTTCTGGAACCAGCGCAACGCTGACGGATACCAAAAGGCGATTGCTGCTTTTCAGCAGGCTATTGAACTAGACCCGAACTATGCGCTCGGTTATTCAGGCTTGGCCGATTGCTACAGCGTGCTCGCCAGACTCGATCAAGACAGAGAGGCGTCTCTTGAAAAGGCGCGGGCGATGACGGCCAAAGCTTTAGCGTTAAACCCCGATCTGGCCGAAGCGCAGGCCTCAGCAGGGTTACTCTTTCTGTATGATCGAGATTGGCAAAGAGCGGAGCGCGCCTTTCAACGTGCCCTCGATCTACAGCCTAACTATGCAACCGCGCATCAATGGTATAGCCGGTATTTAACCATCAGAGGACGTTTTCCCGAAGCCCTTGAGGAACTCGACAAGGCACTACGTTTAGACCCCTTCTCCATCGTTATGAATCTCAATCTGGCGCAGACCTACTATTACTCCCGTCAGTATGATAAAGCGATCCGACAATTTGAGAAGACACGTGAATTGGGGCCGACTCCGGCCTATCTGTTGTTGATCGAAGCGGGAATTGGCTTGGCCCGTGCGCGGCAGAATGACTGCGAGACGGCTTTACCGAATTGGCAGGCGATCTCACGCCTCAGCGAAGATGATCCGACGGGGCTGGCTCTACTGGCACAAGGGTACGCAACGTGCGGAGAGACCAACAAAGCGCGGCGGGTTCTACGGCAGGCGTTGCAAGTCGGCGACCAGCAGAGCATCTCGCCAGTAGACCTGACGGCGGTTTATACCAGCTTGGGGGAAAAAGGGGCTGCGCTTACCTGTTTGCAGCAAGCCTACGAGGATCATCGCGCCGAATTGAATTGGGTGAGCGTTGACCCCGCATTTGACAGTTTACGCTCGGATGCGCAATTCCTTGCATTGTTGCGGCAACTAGGGATGGAAGAGCCGAATTGAGTTGGCGAAGGTTAGCGCGGGCAGCCGTTGAAGTTGTCAGGGAAAATCTTACCAACCCGTGTTGATGGCTTATAAAGCACCCGACTCTTCTTGCTGTTACCCGGCACCGACAGATTGGCGTTTAGATTCTGCCCCTATCTTGTTGCCCTGAGTTGCACCAACGAAGTCGGGCTTACAGGCTGTCCCATCTCAATGCGCCACAAACAGTCGGCAACGCCAAGCGGCCCCTCAACGCTGCCATCATAATCGCGGCACATTTGCGGGCGCGTCTCATAGACTGAACAGACGTAATGGGTCGCGCCGTTTGCCGCTTCGATCTCCGTCAGCGCATCGCAGCGTTTAGGAATCGAGAAGTAATAATCTGTGCGCCCGGCGGTTTCGACATATTCGATTTTGAAGCCATGCAACTCCATCCAATAAATTTCGTCGCGCGCTTCGGCATCCACTTCACCGCCGAAAAAGGTCATGCTCATACAGCACTTGCCGCATTGCAGGCACAATTCAGACTTTCGCTTTGCCGTTAGTTTTTTCTTCTTCACCTCACCCTCTCGTTATCAGAAAAGACGGTTGCCGCGAATCATC
>CAYXVU010000014.1:0-46716 GCA_964468725.1 uncultured Clostridia bacterium | reverse complement strand
CTCATACTGTGACGCTTAGTATAGTGGAAAACCCGCAATCGTGAAATTCGACGGGCATTCGCTTGACGCCTCAGGGCTGTTGCAAAGTCGCATTTGCCACTGTTTGCTTGACAAACGCTTCTGCTTACCTCGCCACGGACGAGCTGTCAGCCAGCGATTTTCAGGGGAAGTCGAAGGCTTTAGCAAACCAGCTTCTCAATTGATACGCTCCCGGTGCTTTTTCAAGTTGCCTTTTTAGAGGAATTTGGCGATTTTGCAACAGCCCTGACGCCTCGCCATCCGAAGCCCCGTTTACGAGAGTGAAAATCTCCGCCTCACGCGCTTTTATTCCCGCCTTCGGCAGTGCTTAACAATCGTCCGTTCGCGGACTAGAATGCTCGCCAGTAAAGGAGGAACCGCAATGGTTACGAGAAGCGCTGCATTCGACGAGCGGGTTCCGCCCAATCGCAAGATGACGTTTGAAGAGTACCTCGATTGGTGCGACGAAGACACGCACGCCGAATGGGTAGACGGGGAAATCGTTATGACCTCACCTTGTTCTCTCATCCATCAAGACATCGGCAGCTTCCTGGAAAAGTTGCTGAGCATATACGTTGAATCTCATCAACTCGGCAATGCGCTGCGCGCGCCGTTTGTTATGAAGTTGACCAACCCGCCGCGCGGACGCGAACCCGATCTGCTGTTTGTTGCCAACAAGCGCGTACATCTGCTCAAAGAAACCTATCTCGATGGCGCTGCCGATTTGGCTGTCGAGATCGTCTCGCCCGAAAGCCTCCGGCGTGATCGCAGCGACAAATTCATCGAATATGAAAGCGCGGGGGTGAAAGAGTATTGGTTGATTGACCCGGGGCGGCGCAGCGTTGAGTTTTATCAACTCGGCAAAGACCGGCGGTATCGCGCTGCCGCCATCGGTGGCGCGGGCATCTATCACTCGAAGGTCATCAAAGGATTTTGGCTGCGCGTCGCTTGGTTATGGCAAAATCCGTTGCCCTCAACGCTGGCTACGCTGCGCGAGTTGAATCTCATCTGACCCGTTGATTTGCCGCTTACCTCCCCCGCTTTCACCGCGCATCCTTTCAGCCTCTTTCACCTCATTCTGGCCGCGCGCTACTCACCGAGCCAATCACGGGCGCGAAAGAAGTCCCATGCGGCGGCTTCACGCGTGCCCGTTTCGGGGTGGTAATCGTAGACCCAACGCACCAACGGCGGCAGCGACATCAAGATGGATTCCGTGCGCCCGCGCGTCTCCAAACCGAACGTCGTGCCGCGATCATAAACCAGATTGAACTCGACGTAGCGCCCGCGCCGGATGAGTTGAAACTTGCGCTCGCGCTCGCCATAAGACTCAGTGCGGCGGCGCTCGGCAATGGGCAGGTAGGCGGGCAAAAAGGCACGTCCGATCTCTTGCACAAAGGCAAAGAGAGAGGCTAAGTCAAGCGCTCCGTCTTCGCCGCCAGCGGTCAGATAGTCGAAGAAGATGCCACCCACGCCGCGCGCTTCGTTGCGGTGTTTGAGGAAGAAGTATTCATCACACCCCTTTTTGAAACGCGGATAGAATCCCGCATCAAATTGGTCACAAGCAGTCTTCAAGGTGCGATGAAAATGAACGGCGTCTTCGACGTAGGGGTAGTATGGCGTTAAATCCGCGCCGCCGCCAAACCAACCCGTCGCGCCCCGCTCCAGATAGCGAAAGTTTGCATGCACAGTGGGCACCATCGGACTGAGCGGATGGAGAACCAGCGAGATGCCAGTGGCGAAAAACTCTGTGCCGTCGCCTACAGGCAGCTTGGCCGCGAACTCTTCCGGGAAGCTGCCGAAGACGTTCGAAAAGTTCACGCCACCTTTTTCAAAGACCGCACCGCCTTCGATAACCCGCGTGCGCCCGCCGCCGCCGCCTTCGCGTTCCCACAGGTCTTCGCGGAATTGGGCTGCGCCGTCCAACCCTTCAAGGGCGGCGCAAATCTCGTCTTGCAGGGTCATAAAAAACGCGCTCGCTTCTTCTCTCATGGTGCGTTGCTCCGATGTGTAGACAACTCGACTGCATTAGCGCAAAGTGGGCGCCAGTAAGATGGCGTTCAACAGGAACTGCGTCGTCGTGCGCCATAAAAACCGCGTATTCGGATCGTCAGCAAACATGATGACGTGCCCACCGCCCGTCGGTTCGTCAATCAAATAGGCCGTGCCTCGCAGTAAGGCTTCCGTGTTGTCCGGCCAGGTGAAACCGGACACCGTCAATTGACCCTCGCTGGCGAAGGTCAAAACGTTCGCGCCATCTTTCGAGGCCTTAAAGAACGTATCGCCGCTCATAAAGGCGACGATATAATCGGCATCGTAGCCATAGGAGAGGAAGTGGTCGCGGTTGACTTTGACGCGAAAAGCCGAGCCGGGTAAGGCGAGCGGCGTATTGGGCTGTTTTGCTGCGGGCTTCTCTTCGGCCTTCTCTTTGGGCTTCTCTTCGGGCTTTGCCTTCGCGTCTTTCTTCGGTTTTTCTTTGGGCTTCTCTTCAGGCTTCACCTCTTCTTTGGCAGGCTCAGGCGTTGGCGGCGGTTGCGAAGCGGTGCGCGGCTCGTCTTCGCCCTCGCCAATGATCTTGGCGGATGTCAACTCAACGTCTTTGCGGGTAAACATGGGAGCCGCGCCGCCGATGCCGATCAGCACGCCGCCGCGACCGACCCATTCTTTCAAACGGTCAATGCCGGATTTGCCGAGCGCACTTTGATAGGCTCCGCCGCTGCCATCGGGAAAGATGATGGCGGTGAACTTTGAGAGGTCAACGAATTTGAGGGCGTCAACTTTAAGCGGTGTGAAGGGCAGGCCATAGGCGCGTTCGAAGGTGTACCACAGGGCGCCGAAGGCGGTCGGGCTTGACCCTTCGTCCCACACCACAGCGACGCGCGGCGCTTTCAGACTGACGACGCTTTCCGAACCGATGCCCGTGTCGCCGCCTTCGGAGAAGGCCGAATTGACGGCGAAGACCTGTGCGCCGGTTTCGCGCGCCAGTTGATTGATGCGCTCGTGCAGGGTTTCAGGATTGCGTTGGGTTCTGAGCAGCAGCGTGCCCGCTGGCCAGTCGCGCCCCCCGGCATTCATCTGCCGCGTCGTGATGGCGGCTTTGAACCCTTCGCCGAGCAGTGCGATGGTTAACCGCGAAGCCGCATCAGTGCCATAAGGGATGAGGTAAGCCGTATTGGCGCGACCGCCTTCGACGCTGCCGCTGAGTCCCGGAAGCGCTTGTGCATCGGCTGCGCCAAGCCCTGCCAGATTCAGCGCGTTCATGGCCTGCGGGCGTGACCAATCCTCTTGCAGGGTGACCTGCGCGCCGCGCACGGCGGGCGTGTCTTCCGTCCAATAGGCTTCGACGCCGAAAGCGAGCGGCAACGACCATGAGGTCATGTCGTAAAACTCATAGCCTTCTTTATCCACATTGCGAGCGCGGCGTTCGTTGCGCTCGCGGCGTGCCATCTCGGCTTTGACAAAGCTTTCATCCAGTTCGGCGTTGGGTTCGAGGTGCGCTTTGGCCAGCCGCTTCTGCGGTTGATGGAAGTCAACCATATAAGCGCCTGCGGGAAACTCTTTCGACGCCGATTTCGAACCGAAGTAATCGTGTGCGGCAGAGGATTTGAAAGCTTCGCGCGCGACGCTGACTTCGATGCCTTCGCGCAATAGGTTGCGAACCAGCGCGGCGGTGCGGCGCGGGTCTTTTCCGGGCAACAGCACGACGCGCTTCATCGGCCCGGTGCGGCCTTCTTCCATACCAGTTTTGAAGAATGCGTAATAATCTTTGAGCCGCGCTTCGCGGTTGGCAGCGGCGGTTTCGAGCGTCGCCATCGTTGCTGTGTGGTGTTTGGCAATGCCTTCGCGGAAGGTGAGGATGGTCTCGTCGTCTAGTTTGGAGTTGAGCGATAGTGGCCCTCCCGCGTTGGTTTCGTAGGTCATCCCGGTCGCGCCGTTTAGCGAACTCCACGAGTCGAGATAGCCCGCATAGAAGACATCGAAGACATGGCGAACGTAGTAATTCCAGCCGTAACGATCAAAGGCTGACGCATTGCTGCGCCCGAATTTGTCATACCAGAATTTCGAATTATCGAGCGGCAAGTTTTTGTTGATCGGCTCGGCGGCGGGCGGGAAGAAGTAGTTCGACACCTGCCCGTGATGATCAACGAAGACTTGTGGACGCCACTCGCGTAGGCCGCGCATGAGCGCGAGACTTTCGGGTTGTGACATCGCTAAGAGGTCACGATTCAAATCGAAGCGGTAATGGTTCACCCGCCCATAGATTTGATATGGCTCGCGGTGTTCGATGCTAAACGATTCAGCATTGCCGATGGCGACGGAGTTTTCCCACACGGCAAAGCGTTCATGGCCGTCCGGGTTTTGAAACAGATTGACGACGACGACGCAGTTTTTGAGGATGTCGAGCGTGCGCGGCTCCTCCGAAGCCGTCAGTTGATAGAGGATTTGCTGCACCGCTTCGTAGCTCGCCGATTCGTTGCCGTGAATGCCGTAACTGAGCCAGACGACGGTCGGCGTCGCGCGCGCAATCTGTTCGACCTCTGCATCGCTGGCAACCTTGCGCGGGTCTGCCAGTTTGGCAAGATTGGCCTTGATCTCGTCGAGTCGCGCCAGATTTTCGGGCGCGGAGATGACGGCAAGATAGAGTTTGCGATACTCCCAGGTCTCGCCGTTTTCAAGTAGCCGCATGCGGTCGGAAGCGGCTGCGGCCAACCGTTCCGCAACGCGCACAATCTGCCCATGCGGAGTCTGAAACTGTCCCGGCTCGTAGCCGATGATTGCCGATGGGCGCGGTACGCTTGCGCGATACGGGCCGCGTGAGTAGAAATCGAATCTCTCTTGTGCGAAGCCATTGACAAAGAGCGCCAACGTGACGAGCGCGAGTCGTGCGAGGGTTTTTATGTTCATGCGCGAACCACCTGTGAAATTTGAGATGACGGACGAGTATGCTAGCGAAAACTGCACGCCTTGAAAAGTTGCCGTTCGTTCTTCCTTCCGAATCGCAGTCCGCACCCTTCGCTCTTGCTGGTCGCTCGGCCATCGCCGCTCAGGGTGCGCCATCATTCTATGTTAGAATGTCGCCCGCCACTCTCGTACAAAGGGCAGCGAATACATGAAGGAAACGCCATATCCGCAAATCGAAATCCGGCCTTCGGTCAATCGCTTTCGGAATTGGTTCGCCGATCATTTGGGCGTGACCGCCGAACGCAAACAGGGGTTGTATCTTGATATTTCCAAATCGGCGACGCTCAAAGATGTCGCCTATTGGTTGCAGATCATCTTTGCGGCGGCCATCGCCACGCTCGGACTGATTCTCAACAGCCCGGCGGTGATAATCGGAGCGATGTTGATCTCGCCGCTGATGGGGCCGATTCTGGCTGGCGGCTTGGCGTTGGCGACGGGCGATCTGATTTTGGGAGTGCGCGCTTTGCTCAGTCTGATCTTGAGTTGTCTGGTGGCTGTCACCTTTGCGGTCATGTTGGTCAGCCTGCTGCCATTCAAAGAGATGACCGGCGAAATTGCTGCGCGCACGCAACCGAGCACTCTCGATTTGATGATCGCGCTCTTTTCCGGCGGCATTGGTTCGATAGCGATCTGCAAAGAGGTCAAAGGCGTCGTCACTTCGATTCCGGGCGTCGCCATCGCCGTCGCGTTGATGCCGCCGCTGTGTGTGGTCGGTTATGGCATTGGCTTGGCTTTCAGTGTCAGCGGCAGCGAAGGCTTGCAGGTGGCGCGCGGCGGCGGGCTGCTCTTTTTAACCAACCTCGTCGCCATCACCTTCACCGCGATGATCGTCTTTATGATTCTGAACCTCGGCACCAAGGAGGCGATGGAAGAGGCGCGCAAGTGGCAAAAAGAGGATCAGGAGAGCGCCTTTTTGCGACGCGCCATGGGGCGGTACGCGCTCAAGGAAGGCAGCAAGCGGCTCGATAGTGTGAAGGTTCGATTGGTCATGATCTTGCTTCCTATTCTGGCGATTTTGATCCCCCTCAGCCAAACGCTCAATCAGCTAAAGGGCGAAATTCAACAGAAGCAGGAAGAGAATCGCCTGAAACAAGCGGTCTCCGAAATCTGGGAAGAGAATTTCAGCAAGCTGCCTTCGGGCGAAACGCGCTCCTATCTCGATCAAGTTACGGTGACGCGGCAAGAGGAAAAGCTCACCGTCTTTCTGCGCGTCTTCACCAACGCACCCTACTCGCCTGCCGAAAAAGTGGAATTGGTCAAACTCTTAGCCGCGCGGCTGCAACAGCCGCGCGAGACGATCACCTGCCAACTGCTCGATGTCCCCACCGCTGGCGGACAAGAGTTGCTGGCCAAACGACGCAGCGAGGCGCGCGTCGAAACGCCGTCCAACGTCGCGCAGTTGAAGACACGCTTTTGGGAAGGCATCGGCAATGCTCTGGCCAATCTGCGACTGCCGACAGACATGCAGATTGCCGGATATCGAACCGTGACCAGCCCGCAGGCTCCCATGCAGATGACCTTGAGCTATTTGAGCGACCATGAACTCGGCGACGATGCACGCGCCATGATCGCCGACGAAGTGCGCGCCCGGTTTGCCGACCCCGCCGCCATCATCAATTTCGAGCGCATCCCTTCGGATTTCGGCCCGCTGGTGTTTGCGCGCAATCAATCCGACTTAGCCTCGGCGCGCGCCCGTCTGCTGGATGGCGTCGGGCAGAGCTTGCAGCAAATCCCCGCTCTCCATCTGGAGATCATCGCCAATCGTGAAGCGGGCGAAGACGAAACCATCGCCGAGGCGCGCGCGCAGGCCATCAGCGATTACCTGCAACAACGTTGGCAAGTCTCCCCAGACCACATAACAATCACACGCGGCGCGAAGTCGGAACGCTCCGTGCTGATGAAACTACAAGCGGTGAGCGACAAACAGTAAAGGAGTGCGCCAACCGACTTGGCTGGACGGCTGCCGGGGCGGCACGCCAGGCCTGCGGTTTGTGTCACCCCTGCCCGCTGCTTTGGGGAGAGGACGGATTATGGAAGAACTGAGCAAAATCTTCGCGCGCATCAAAGACATACTGAGTTTCCAAATCTTAAAACTGGACGAGACCTCGATCACCTTGTGGACGATCTTGTCTCTAATTCTGCTGCTGGTCATGCTCTTCTATTTGGCGAGCAAACTGCGTTTCTGGCTGGTCAATCGCGTATTGGTTCGCAGTTCTCTCGACATCGGCGCGCGCGAAGCCATCGGCGCTATCACGCGCTATGTCATCTTATTTATCGGCTTGTTGATGATCTTTCAGACGGTCGGCATCAACCTGACAACCCTGAATGTCATCGCCGGAGCCGTCGGCATCGGCATCGGCTTCGGGTTGCAAACCATCGCTAGCAATTTCATCAGCGGCCTCATCATCCTCTTTGAGCGCCCCATCAAGATCGGCGACCGCATTGAAGTGGATAACGTCGTCGGCGATGTTATCGAAATTCGGGCGCGCAGCTCCACCGTGCAGACCAATAACAATATCGCCATCATCGTGCCCAATACCAAATTCATTACCGAAAATGTGGTGAACTGGAAATACACCGGCGAGAAAGTGCGCTTTGCTGTTCCGGTCAGCGTCGCATACGGAAGCGATGTGCGACTGGTGGAAAGCTTGTTGTTGAAAGTCGCCGAAGAGAACGCCGATGTTTTGCAAGACCCAGAGCCGGTGGTGCGGTTTTTAGAGTTTGGCGATAACGGATTGCTCTTTGAGTTGCGCCCCTGGAGTACGACCTTGATTCATCGGCAGGGGCGATTGGTCAGCGCCTTGAATTTCGCCATCTATGACAAGTTCACCGAGCACAAGATTGAATTTCCCTTTCCGCAAAGGGATTTGCACATTCGCAGCGGCGCGCTGGAAATTCAATCGCTCAGTCCGCCTGCCGAATCGGCGTAGGCACACCGTTTGTCCGCAGCGGTTGCCACACCGCCAGCGAACCACTAGGCTCGCTCACTCAACCTTGGCGATTGGCGCTGCCGGTTCTGCCAGCATCACCTTCAAGAGATCATAGGGGGTGACTATGCCAACCGGCAGACCATCGCGCACGACTAAAATGTGGTAGACGTGGCGTTGCAGCAGGCGCTCCAAGACGGTTCTGACCAAATCGTCTTCCGTGACGGTGAGGACATTGGTAGAAAGAATTTCCCGCGCGGTGAGGGTGCGCGCTGACTGATAGATTGCGTCTACCTCTCCCTGATCCAGATACTGCTTGAACAACTGGGGGAATGAGACCATCGCAAAGGGAAGGCGTTTTTCTTTTGCCGTGAAACCCCACTCCGTAACGATGCCGACCACTGCGCCGCTATCGTTGACCACCGGAACGCCGGAGATGCGATGCTGCAACATCAACGTAGCGACCTCTTCAAGAGTGGCATCCTCGCGGACGGTCAACACCGGCTGTGACATGATTTGCTTGACGCGCATAGCCTGCCTCTTTTGTGCTGACGAGTCTTCTCGGTATAGATAGAGAATCAAGAACCCTGCGGCGTCCGGTTCATTGAGGATCAAAAACTGGCGGCAACCGAGAGCCATTTTTGTCTGCACTTGCCTTTCTGCTATTCTCCTGCAACCCAGTCCGGCAGTTCGGACACCAGACACCACCGGAAATTGGCATTGCTGACGCGACCGCAGATGGTTGTGAGGTAGCCGGAAGTTCGAGTTATGGAAGAGACGCTCAAAAATCTCTTGTTCAACCCGACCGTGAGCAAATTGGCTACGGCCATTATCGGTCTGCTCATGCTCGCTGTTCTGGTGCGATTCTTTCGACGGTCGCTTTCCCGCTACATTCAGGATGCGGACGTTCGCTACCGCACGCGCAAGTTTCTGGCCTTTCTCGGCTACCTGATCGCCCTGCTGTTTTTGATGACGATTTATAGCGACAAACTGGGCGGCTTTACGGTGGCGTTCGGCGTGGCCGGAGCGGGCATAGCCTTCGCCTTGCAAGAGGTCATCGCCAGCATTGCCGGATGGGTGGCGATCTCGTTTGCCGGGTTTTACAAGCCCGGCGACCGTGTGCAACTGGGCGGCATCAAGGGCGATGTGATTGACGTCAGCATTCTGCGAACCACCTTGATGGAAGTCGGCGAATGGGTGAACGCCGACCTCTACAGCGGGCGTGTCGTCCGGGTCGCCAATAGTTTCATCTTCAAAGAGCCGGTGTTCAATTATTCAGGCGACTTTCCGTTTTTGTGGGATGAAATCGTCGTGCCGGTGAAATACGGCTGTGACCATCGTTTGGCCAGAGAGATTCTCGAAACCGTCGCCGTAGAAGTCGTCGGCAGCTATACGGAATCGGCAAAAGAGGCCTGGCAGATGATGGTGCGCAAATATCTGATCGAAGATGCGGCGGTTGCGCCGATGATTACTCTGGTTGCTACAGATAATTGGCTGGAATTCACGGTGCGCTATGTGGTGGATTACAAACGGAGGCGCGCCGTCAAAGACCAACTGTTTAGAAGCATCCTCGATGCTGTTGAAGAAACCGAAGGCAAAGTGAGCATCGCTTCGATGACCGTGCAGGTCGTCGGGACGCCGGTCATTGATGTGCGCCTGAGCGAGCCAGAGCGGGGCGCGAAGGCCGAAGAGTAAGGGCTTGCGCTGCGGCTTCGTATCTTTTCAAGCGACCAGCCCTGCGGCTCTCGTTGTCGGCAACCCGTGAGGTTTGATCGAGCGAAGACTTATGCAAATTGCTATTGTGTTAGGGCTATTACTGCTGGCCATCGTTTTGTTTGCGATGGAGCGGTTATCGGTGGATGTCATCACGCTCCTGTTGTTGATGGGGTTGGTGGTCAGCGGCATCCTCACGCCCGCAGAAGCCTTTGCCGGATTCAGCAACGACATCATCATCATTCTGGCTTCGGTCTTCGTCATCAGTGGCGCGTTGCAACAGAGCGGCATTATGGATGCGCTGGCGGCGCGCCTCTATCGCGTTGCGCGCGGCAGTCGCAATCGGCTGTTGTTGGCGATGCTGACGATTATCGGTTTGGTTTCGGCCTTTATGAATAACACGACGGCGACGGCGATCTTCATTCCGCCGGTGATGGGCGTGGCCAAGACGGCCAACATCAGCGCCTCAAAGCTGCTCATGCCCTTAGCCTTCGCTTCGATGCTCGGCGGCACCTGCACCTTGATCGGCACCTCAACCAACATTGCCGTCAGCGGCTATATCGCCAGAGCCGGAATGCAACCACTCAGCCTCTTTGAAATCACGCCGCTCGGACTGTTGCTATTGGCTATCGGCATCGCTTATCTGCTTCTCATCGGCCAACGCCTGCTGCCCGCTCATCAAGAGAAGAGCCTGACCGAAGAGTATGCGATTCGGGAGTACCTGAGCGAGATTTTGATTCCCGCAGACTCCAACCTCATCGGGCAAAAGATCTTTCAATCCGAGTTGTCGAAGATGGGCTTTCGCATTCTGGAAGTCCTGCGCGGCGAGAAGAAATTTCTCCCCGATTCGACGACCCTGATGCTCGCCGGAGACGTGTTGTTAATTGAAGGCAAGGTCGAAGATTTATTGAAGATCAAAGAGGCAGCGGGCATCGAGATTCGAGCGGAAGCGAAATTGAGAGACGAAGATTTGCAGACCGATGAGATTCGCATGGCCGAGGTTCTCATCACCCCGCAGTCGGAGTTGATCGGCCATACGCTGAAATCCAGCAACTTTCGTCGGCGTTATGGAGTCATCGCTTTAGCTCTCAACCGACACGGGCAGCGATTGGCCAACAAAGTCGGCAACATCCCGCTGCGGATGGGCGATCTGTTGCTTGTGCAGGGTTCGCGGGAGCAACTCGATTACGTGCGTCGTCACCCCGATATGTGGATTTTGGAAGAGCTACACCCCTCTCTGAATCGCACAAAAAAAGGGCTGTATCTGCTCGGTTATTTCGTTGCTGCGATTGTGATTGGGGGGCTGGGGTGGCTGCCGCTTTCGATAGCCTTCTTGGGCGCTGCCTTGTTAGCCCTGCTCTTCAAAGCCATCACGCCCGAAGAAGCTTACGAGTTTATTGATTGGAAACTCATCATCCTGATTGGCGGCATGACGGCCTTCGGCGTGGCGATGGAGAAGACCGGCGCGGCGGAGTTTCTTGCTCAAGGGATCATCAGAGGGCTGGAACCGTTTGGCATCACGGTTGTCATGGCAGGCTTCTTTGTGCTGACGATCTTGCTCACCCAACCGATGTCGAATGCGGCGGCAGCTTTGGTTGTCCTTCCCGTGGCGATGGAAACGGCGCAGAAATTGGGAGCCAACCCGCGCAGTTTTGCCATCGCCATCATGCTGGCGGCTTCGATCTCTTTCATCGCTCCTTTTGAACCGGCCTGCATTTTGGTTTACGGGCCGGGCAAATACCGCTTTCTGGATTTCATCAAGACGGGGGTGCTGTTGACTCTGATTTTACTCGTCGTCGTCCTCTTTGTGCTGCCCATCTTTTGGCCGCTCTTTCCGCCCGCATAACATCCGTTTGGCCGCTTGGCTGCGTACTCATGGGCGGCTTTACAGCCGACAGTACCGAAATTAATTCCATCAAGAAACAGGAGGAGACATCTATGCTCAACAATTTGAATGGCAAACCCGCATGGCGAAGGGGGACGTTGCTGGCGACCACCTTCGTGTTACTCATCTCTACGCTCACCGTGAAGGCGCAAGAGAAGACGCTCTATCAACGGCTCGGCGGCTACGATGCGCTGGCCGCCGTAACGGATGATTTCATCGGACGCTTGGCGAGCGACAAACAGTTGGGTCGCTTCTTTGTCGGCGCAAGCGACGATTCGAAAAAGCGCATTCGCCAACTGGTCGTTGATCAACTCTGCGCTGTAACCGGCGGCCCCTGTGTCTATATTGGCCGCGATATGAAGACGGTTCACGCCGGATTAAAGATCACCGAAAAAGATTGGGAGCTCAGCGTCAAACATCTAACCGCAACGCTCGATAAATTCAAAGTTCCAGCCAAAGAGAAGAGCGAAGTTCTCACCGCCATCGGCAGCCTCAAAAAGGACATTGTCGAGTAGGTGGCGAATCAACATCAGGCTGGTTGAGTCGCTACTCGCATCGCCGGTCGAAGCCGATGGAGCGCGGGCTGCACAGGTATGAGCCGAGTTGAATCAACTCGGCTCATTTTAATTTTCCGCGCGCGTTTTTGCGCCGACGATTCGCGGATTGCTACAATGCGCTTTTCTTTTATGGCGGATTTCCTCAACTGGTGAGCGGTGTGGCGACGAATCAAGCAGATCAATCCTACTATGCGGAGATTTTCGAGCGCGTTTTGCAGAGCGCCGAACTTGAACGTCTCCTTGCGCACATTACAAGCGGGCGGCGCACGCTGGTCATTTCAGGATTGGCAGGCAGCGCGCGGGCGTTGCTATTGGCGGCGCTCGAAAAGCGACTTGGTCGTCTGGTCGTCTTCGTCGCGCGCTCGAACCGCGAGGTGGAGGAGTTTCAACCTGACATCGAGTTTTTTTATGCGGCGCTCAACGCCGCCGACGCGGCGCAATCCGGCATCAGCACGCTGCCCGCTCTCGAAGCCGACCCCTACGACGGAACTTCACCGCACGCTGAGGTATTGGAACAACGCGCGCTGGCGCTCTATCACGCGGCACAGGGAGAAACCCGCATTCTGCTCGCCTCCCTCGGCGCATTGGCCGAACGCACGGCTTCGCCAACGGCGCTTACCGCCTCAAGCCTCGCGCTCCGCGTCGGGGAAGAGATGCCGCCGGAACTGATCGTTGATCTGCTCATTGCCAGCGGCTATGTGCGCGCCGAGCCGGTTGGCGCGGTCGGGGAATTCAGCTTGCGCGGCGGCATCCTCGATGTCTTCTCGCCGACCCATCCGTGGCCGCATCGCATCGAGTTTTTCGGCGATTCGGTTGAATCCATACGCGAATTCGACCCCGACTCGCAGCGCTCCATTCGCCGCGTCAACGAATCAACCCTTGTGCCGATGCGCGATGTTGCGACGCGGCGTGAAGAGTTCATTGAATGGGCAGACGCGGCGCGTGAGCGTTGGGCCGATGAGAAGTACAAACGCCACTTGCGCGAGCGCGTCCATCACGCCGAACGCGGCGAGACCTTTGCCGGTTGGGAGTATCTCATTCCGTTGATTCGCCCGCTGCGCTCGTCTGCCTTCGATTATTTCAAAGACGCCGTGTTCGTGGTTGATGAACCGGCGGAGATTGAAACGCGCGCGGCAGAGTTGTATGACTATCTCGAAACCCGCTACGCACAGGCTGACGACGCGGGAGAGGTTGCGCTGCGACCCGATGAACTATTTTTGACGCGCGAGCAACTGCGCGAGCACTTGCAATCGGCTCTGCGAATCGAGCTTCGCTTGTTAGGCCGCGATGCCGCTATCACGGATGAGCAGTTCCAACTCGAAGCCGTCACCCTCACCCCGATTGCCGACCTCATCGCCGACGCACAACCGCCAGCCAACCTAAACAGCGAAGATGATGCGCCGCACGCGACGGCTGAAGAAGCCGCGTCGAAAGATGCAGCGAGTGAGAGTCCAGAAGCAGACCCAATCGGCGAAGATGATCGTTATCCTCGCGCGCTTTCCGAACGCCGTCCGCGCAAGCTCTTCCTCTTCACGCTGGACGAAGCGACGCCGGAGATCGTGTTGCTTTCGCAATCGTCGCGCCGGTATCACAGCCGGGTGCATGAACTGGCGCGCGACTTGGCGGGAGAGGCAGCGGCCAATGCGCCGATCACGCTGTTTGCGATGGCGAGTCTCGGACTGGCCGAACGCACACGCGAATTGCTCGAAGAGTATGGCGTCATTGCTCAACTCCTGCCCTCGCTCAGCCCGTTGGCAACCGAAGAGCGCAACGTCATTGTCAGCTCGCGCATCGTGACGGTCGGCAAATTGGCCAATGGTTTTGCCCTTCCGTCAGCCAGTCTCAACCTCTTGACGGAAGGCGAGGTGTTCGGCGAGAGCGAAGGCGACGCCGCACCGCGCATGGCCAAAGCGCGGCTGCGCAAACAACGCAAAGCGTCGGCGTTTTTGTCCGATCTCGGCGATTTGAAGGTCGGCGATTTCGTCGTTCACGTAGATCACGGCATCGGCCAGTTTCAAGGCTTGCAGCAGATCAATACCGCAGGCTCGCCAACCGGCAATGTCGCTGCGGGGCTTGAACGCCTGCAAGCGAGAGTGCGCGAATTTATGCTGCTCACCTTTGCCGAAGGCGGCAGGCTCTATGTGCCGGTTGAACGCCTTGATCTGGTGCAGAAGTATTCGGCAGGCGAAGGGCACGAGCCGAAGCTCGACCGTTTGGGCGGCGTCAGTTGGGAGAAGGCCAAGGCGCGCGTCAAACGCGCCATGCGCGATATGGCCGAAGAGTTATTGAAACTCTACGCTGAACGCAAACTGGTCAAAGGGCATGCCTACGGCAGCGATTCGCCTTGGCAGAAGGAGTTCGAAGATGCATTCGAGTATCAACTGACGCCCGATCAGGAAGCCGCCATCGCCGATGTCAAAGCCGACATGGAGTCGCCCGAACCGACCGACCGCTTGATCGTCGGCGATGTTGGCTACGGCAAGACGGAAGTGGCCATGCGAGCCGCTTTCAAGGCGCTGATGGATGGCAAACAGGTGGCGGTGTTAGCGCCGACAACGGTGCTAGTTTATCAACACTTCAAAACCTTTCAACAACGCTTTCAAGCTTTTCCCATCAAAATCGAAATGTTGTCGCGTTTCGTGGGGACGAAAGAGCAGAAAGAGATCATCAAGCGGATCGAAGCCGGTGGCGTTGATGTCGCCATCGGCACGCATCGCTTGCTTTCGAAAGATATTCACTTTAAAGACCTCGGCTTGCTCGTCGTCGACGAAGAGCAACGCTTCGGCGTAGCGCACAAAGAGCGCATCAAGCAGATGCGGAAAAAGGTTGACGTGCTGGCCATGTCGGCTACGCCCATTCCGCGCACCTTGAATATGTCGCTTGCGGGACTGCGCGATATGAGCATCATCGAGACCCCGCCGCGCGACCGGCTGGCGATTCAAACGCACGTCGTACCCTTTTCCGATACCGTGATTCGTTCGGCCATCGAATTGGAGTTGCAACGACGCGGGCAAGTCTTCTTCGTTCACAATCGCATCGAAACCATCTTTGCCATTGCCGAACTGGTCAGCCGCTTGGTTCCCGAAGCGCGGCTCGCAGTCGGGCACGGGCAAATGGATGAGAAGCAACTCGAAGACGTGATTTTGAAATTCATTCGGCACGAGCTTGATGTGCTGGTTTCGACAACGATCATCGAAAACGGCATTGATATTCCGCTTGCCAACACGATTATCATTAACCGCGCAGATCGGTATGGCTTGGCGCAACTCTATCAATTGCGCGGGCGAGTGGGGCGGTCGAATCGTCGCGCCTATGCCTACTTGCTCATCCCTTCGGAAGAAGGGCTGACGCCGATTGCGCGGCGTCGGCTGGCGGCCATCCGCGAATTTTCCGATCTCGGCGCGGGCTTTCGCATTGCGGCGCTCGATTTGGAACTGCGCGGTGCGGGCAATCTGCTGGGCGGCGAACAGTCCGGGCACATCGAAGCGATTGGCTTCGATCTCTACACCCAGATGCTTGAACGCACGGTGCGCGAACTCAAAGGCGAAGCGCCGGAAGAGGAGATTTCGGCGGCCATCAACCTCGGCGTAGATATTCGCATCCCGGAAGAGTACATCTTTGATGTGAGTCAGCGGCTCAGAACCTATAAGCGTATTTCATCGGCGGAAGATGATGAGGAGTTGGCCGACATTCACGCCGAGGTTGCCGACCGCTATGGCCCGATTCCCGAAACGGTCGAGACGCTCTTTGAGTATGCGCGACTGCGGCACGAGGCGTCGCGGTTGGGCGTGCTTTCGATTGACCGCGAGGGCGAAAAGCTGGCGGTAAAATTCGATGAAAAGGCAAAGATCAACCCGGACAAACTGATTGCTTATGTGGCCGCCAGCGGCGCAAGCTTTACGCCATCGGGCGTCTTGAAGATCACCTTACGACAACAGAGCGCGACCGAAATCTTTGCCGAAGTGCGCACCTTGCTACAGGAATTGCGATGACCCACAAGCGCAGAGTAAAGTCTCGAAAGGGAAAAGAGAGCATGGATTGGCAGAGGGTAAAGCGACATCGTTCGCAGGCAATCATCGAGTGTGTGAAAAACGGCTTGCGATCATACTGGCTGCGGGTGGGGCTGTCGCTCAGCGCGCTAGCGATATTGTTGACCGCTTGCGGCGGCAGGGGCGACGGTTCGCCGGTGATTGCGACGATCAACGGAGAAGAGATTCATAGCGGGCAGATGGAACGATTTCTGACGATCAAAGCGGGCGAATTGAACACCGATGACAAATCCGATGCGTTGCGCTCGCAGATGCTTGACGAATACATTCTGCGGCGGCTGGTGTTGACCGCCGCAACCGACGCCGGTTTGAAGGTAAACGATGATGAGATCGGACAGGCTGCCGAGCAGAACCCGCAGATCAAATCAGCGACTGCCGACACCAACACGCGCGCCGAGCTGGCCGATGACCTGTTAGTCGAAAAATACTATCGGCAAGTCGTTCTCAAGGGCGTGAAAGTGACGCCGGAAGAGATTCAAGCCTACGTGCAGGAGAATCAACCTCGGCTGGCAGAAAAATCGGGCTATCACGTTCGGGAGATTCGCGTGCAGTCGCGCGAAGAAGCGGAGCGCTTGCGGCTCGAAGTTACCGATGGCCACAAGGATTTCGCCACCATCGCGCGCCAGTACTCCGATGCGCCGAATGCCGAAAGCGGCGGATTGTCGAAATATGAAGAGGCGCATTTGCCGGAATTTCTCAAACGCACCTTGCAGACCTTGCGACTCGGTGAGGTCAGCGCGGTGATTCAATCGAACTTCGGTTATCACCTCTTTTTGCTCGAACGGCGCGTGCAGCCGCGCCCCGACGAAGAACGGCGTTCGCAGATGTACGAAGTGACAGCGCAACTAGCCGAAGAGTTGACGGCGCGCAAAAACCAACAGGCGATTGAAGAGGCGCTCGCCAAACTGGCCGCCCAAGCTGCCATTGAAATTACTAGCCCGTCCCGTCTCGGCTTCACATATTCAGGGCGGTTCAGGCAGAATTAGCTTTTCGTCAGGGCAGGAAAACGCAGCAAGGATGGTACGCTTGCCGCGTTCCTTGTTCAGCTACCGAGCAGATCGGAAATCATGTGGAGAGGTTCTATGAAGAAGGTTTTTACGAAAACGCTGGTCGCACTTTGCTGCTTCGCGCTGTCCTTGACGGCGATGGCGCAGGAGCCGGAACTGGTCAACGAGATCGTTGCCCGCATCAACAACGACATCATCACGCGCGCCGATTATATGGGAGCGCTCGAAGAGTTGAAGGCCAGCCTTGTCAAACGCCTGCAACAAGAGGGCAAAGGCGAAGCTGAAATCAACGCCGAATACGAGAAGATCAAACCGACAGTACTCGACCTCTTGATTGATAACATCTTGCTCGAACAGCGTGCTAAAGAGTTGGGGATTGATGTCGAAGCCGAAGTCAATCAATACATCTTGCAACTGGTGACAGAGTATCAGATGCCCACCGTCTTGGAGTTGGAAAAAGCTATGCGGCAACAGGGCGTTGACCCCGAAGCCTTTCGCGCTTCGATTCGCAGACAGTTTCAACAGGAGCAGGTGATCGGGCGCGAAGTGATGTCGCCGATCTTTCAGAGCCTGACGGAGAAAGACAAACGCGAGTTCTACGAGAAGAACAAGAGTCGCTTCACCAAACCCGGCGAATCCACCATCTCAGAAATCTTCCTGCCGCTGGAAGGCTATACGGCTGCCGAGGTCGAACAACGCGCCCGCCGCATCATCGAAGAGTTGCGCGCCGGACTCAGCTTCACCGACGCGGTGCAAAAGTATTCGCCCGCCTCGCGCCCGACGCGCGCGCAGGGCGGCAAGATGGGAACGTTCAAACAAGGCGAAGTCCGATCCGATATTGAAAAGGCCATCTCAACCCTGAAGGTCGGCGACGTGACCGAACCGCTGCGCATACAAGAGGGCTATCAAATCATTCGGCTCGACGCGCAGACGCCCGCAACCGTCATGCCGTATGAAGACCAGCAAGTGCAAAACTTCATCGGTCGCGCTGCTACGATGGAACGCTCCGAAGATGCGCGGAAAAAATTCCTCAAACGACTGCGCGACGAAGCCTACATCAAGATCACCAAAGGCTATGATGCCACCCAAGCCGCAAAGTAGGGGGGCAGCTTACCGGTGTCAAGTTGCGCATTGCACAGAGCATGAGACCGGGTACAGAAGGCAAATCGGGAGGTGAGAAAAATCGGCTCTGCCGTTTCGCCGCCTCCCCATCTCCCTGCCTCCTCTAACCGCTCGTCAATTTCGTATGCGATTGGATATTTTTTTGAAGGTCAGCCGACTGGTTCCACGTCGCACGTTGGCGCAGCAGATGTGTGAAGCGGGGGCGGTTACGCTCAACAATGCGCCTGCCAAAAGCGCCCGCGATGTTCGCGTCGGCGACCGCTTGGCGATCAAACAGCGCGGTCGCCTGACGACAGTTCTCGTCAAAGAGGTTCCGATCAAGCCCGCCCCGAAAGCTCAAGCCGCAACCCTATATGAAATCCTCAGCGTCGAAGCCTACGACACGGAATCTTGATACTCACCGGCTCTCCCGGCACTGGCGTTAGCGCGAAATGCCCACCTGCGCGATGGCGGATAATTCCTCTTGGCCGACTCTTGATCTCTGCGCCTCGGCGTGAATTGAAAAGCGGGCTTTCGCCTGCACAACCTGACGGCTGGACGCTCACCCTGCCCTTCCCGTACAGTCATTGGCCAATCGAATAGAGGAGGGATTGACATGCCAGTTCGCGTCTTTGTATTGATTGCGCTGTTGTTGCTGCCCGCGCAAGGGCGAAACCAGACGGGTCGCAAGGCAATGAGCCAGCCGCGCCCCAATATCGTCTTCATACTGGTTGACGATCTGCGTTGGGACGAACTGAGTTGTGTCGGCCATCCGGTGGTTCGAACGCCAAACA
This sequence comes from uncultured Clostridia bacterium, assembly GCA_964468725.1. GTDB lineage: Bacteria > Acidobacteriota > Blastocatellia > UBA7656 > UBA7656 > CAYXVU01. The sequence goes on along the minus strand of CAYXVU010000014.1, from coordinate 27,706 downwards.
TTGATCGGCTGGCGCGGGAAGGCGCGCGCTTCCGCAATGCCTTTATGACGACGCCGCTTTGTTCCCCGTGCCGCGCTAGTTTCTTAACCGGACAATATGCCCACACGCATGGCATCACGGATAACATTGACCGCTCTGCGGCCAGCCATAAACTGGCGACCTTTCCGCTGCTGCTTCAGCAAGCAGGTTACGACACGGCGTTTATTGGCAAGTGGCACATGGGCAATGACGACACGCCGCGCCCCGGCTTTAATCGCTGGGTGAGTTTCAAAGGGCAAGGCTCGTATATCAATCCCGACTTCAACGAAGACGGCAAGGTGACTCCTTCTACGGGCTACATCACCGATCTGCTCACCGGTCATGCAGTCGAATTCATCAAGCGCCCGCGCCGCAACCCCTTTCTCGTCTATTTGGCGCACAAAGCCATTCACCCCGAAGTGATGCAGCACGGCGATGGCAGCATCTCGATGGCTGATGCAGAACACTTCATCCCCGCCGAACGCCATCAGAACCTCTATCTCGACAAACCGGTTGCCCGACGCCCGAACGCATTGCGTGCGCCCGCAGGCAAACCCGCTTTGCAACGCCGCATCGCTGACTTACCGCCGTTGGGACGGGAGACCGGAACGAGTGATCGCGTTATTCGTCAACGGCAGCAGACCTTGATGGCGGTTGAAGAAGGCGTCGGAGAAATCTTCAAGGCGTTGCAAGAGACTGGACAACTGGACAATACCATTGTGATCTTCACTAGCGACAACGGTTACTTTTACGGCGAGCATGGTTTGAGTATCGAACGGCGGCTTGCTTATGAAGAGTCCATCCGATTGCCCTTGCTCATCCGCTACCCGCGCAGAATTCGGGCGGGTCTAGTGCGCGACGAATTGACGCTCAACATTGATTTAGCTCCGACCTTGCTGACTTTTGCCAATCTTCCGGTGCCGGATAATATGCAAGGGCGCTCGCTCGTCCCGATTCTGCAAGGCGGCAGACCATCATGGCGTACAGCTTTCTTGCTTGAGTATTACTCTGATCGTGTGATGCCGCGTCTTGTAACCATGGGTTATAAGGCCGTCCGCACGAAACGCTGGAAATATATTCACTACCTCGAACTCGACGGCATGGACGAATTGTATGATCTAAAGACCGACCCATACGAGATGAACAATCTCATCCGTCATCCGCGCGCCAAGCACGCGCTCATACAGATGCAGCAGACCATGCAACGCTTGCTCACCGAGACGCAGGCGCAAAAATAGTCGTGGCGGTTTGAGGCGGTCTGCACTTTCGGTTTGTTTGACCCGCGTGCGGAAATCTACAATCTCTCTGCGAACAATCAAAAGAGGACTCATTTCATTCTTATGCGAATACTGGTTTGTGACGGGCTAGAAAAAGCCGGAGTCGAGATTTTGCAGTCCGCAACAGGTGTGACTGCCGACGAACGTCCTGCCCTCAGCTCGGATGATCTACGGGCAATCATTAGCGACTATGACGGCCTCATCGTGCGCAGCAAGACCAAAGTTACGGCCGATCTCCTCGCGCTGGCTACCTCGTTGCGCGTCATCGGGCGCGCTGGCACGGGAGTTGACAACATTGACGTAGCCGCAGCGACGCGGCGCGGCATCGTGGTGATGAACGCGGCGGCGGGTAACACCGTCACCACCGCCGAACACACTTTTGCCATGTTGATGGCATTGGCGCGACAGGTCCCGCAGGCGTCGGCTTCGACCAAAGCGGGCAAATGGGAGAAGAATCGTTTTCTCGGCGTCGAATTGATGAACAAAACGCTCGGCATCATCGGCATGGGGCGCATCGGTTCAACGGTTGCCGACCGCGCCCGTGCTTTCGGCATGGAGGTCATCGCCTTCGACCCCTACTTTACCAAAGAGGCCGCCCGCGAATTGGGCATTGAGATGGTCGCGCTCGACACACTTTACGCGCGCGCCGACTTCATCACTGTGCATACGCCGCTCACCGACGAAACGCGCGGACTCATCAATGCCGAAGCGATAGACAAGATGAAGGTCGGCGTGCGCTTGATTAACTGCGCGCGCGGCGGTTTGATTGACGAAGACGCACTGACCGAAGCCATCCAATCGGGCAGAGTCGCAGGCGCGGCATTGGATGTTTTCGAACAGGAGCCGACGCCTGTGGACAATCCGCTGCTCGCACTCGATCAAGTGATCGCCACTCCGCACCTCGGCGCGTCCACACACGAAGCGCAATTCGGCGTCGCAACGATGATCGCCGAACAGGTGGTCGAATACCTCAAACATGGCGCGGTGCGCGGCGCGGTCAACATGCCTGCGGTGAGCGCCGATTTGCTGACCGCCATCGGCCCTTACATTACGCTCGGTGAAAAGATCGGACTCTTTCAAGGGCAAGTCTTCGGCCATGACCTCAGCGAAGTGAGCATCGAGTATTCCGGCGAAGTCACTGAACACGATGTGAAGCCCATTACGCAGGCGGTATTAGCGGGATTGCTGTCGCCCGTGATTGAGCGCGTCAATATGGTCAACGCCGCCATCGTCGCTGAAGAGCGCGGCATCAAGGTTAGCGAGTCGCTGGCGCGACGGGCGCGCGATTTTGCCAGTATGATCTTTGTGCGAACCGTGACGAATGAGCGCCAGAGCGAAGTCGCGGGCGCTTTGTTCGGTCGGCGCGATGGGCGCATCGTGCGCATCAACGGGTTCAACTTGGAAGCCATTCCCAAAGGCCACATGCTCTATCTCTTCAACCGCGATGTGCCCGGCGTGCTCGGTCGCATTGCCAGCTACATTGGCGAGCAAGGGGTGAACATCGGCAGGCTCTATCTCGGTCGCAAAAAGATCGGCGAAAGCGCACTGGCGTTGATTCAAATTGACCAGCCGATGAGCGAAGCGGCGCTGCGCGGACTGTCAGCGCTGGCTGACGTCATTTCGGTTCAACAGGTAAGGCTGTAGTGTTCAATGCTCAATATCGGCGCGTTCTGGATGCGCAGATGCCTCTGGCCAGAAGGTGTCGGTGCTTTCTCTATTGCATTACTTCTTATGGCTGGCTAACCAAACAAAGTTTTCATAAAACCTACCTCCGTTTGGGGCTGCACTATGACTTTGATTGGCAAAGAAAACCAAGCGGCGAAAGCCTGAGCAAAGCCGTGCGCCACTTACAAGACGAGCGCATACAGTTTCAAACCAAGCTCAAGAAATTTGCACATTGCAGGCGCATCGAAAAGCTGCACGGGCAGCGATTTCCAACAGTGAAACAAATAGCTGAACTCGACACTCCAGATTGGATTCTTTCGTAGGATTGAAAGATAGAACCCTGCAGCCGAAAGAAGAGGGCATCAGTCGCCGTCGCGGATACTCGATTCGCTGATTGCGTCGCCGGAGTCGGCATGGAAGAAATGCGCTCTGTTCGTCTCGAGTTGCACGCCGACGCGTGTTTCCATATCAGCATGAAAATCGGCTTCCGCCCGCGCGATCAGCTTCGCGCCGCCGAGTCGCAAAAAAACGAATGTCTCATTGCCCATCGCTTCGCTGACATGAACCGTCGCCGGAAGACTGCCCACCTGCTTCACGTCGGTGACCCGCAGGTGTTCAGGGCGCAAGCCGAGCGTGACGCGCTCCTGCGCTTTGAGCCTCTCAAGCTGCGCTGTATTCAATGGCAGAGCGAAATCTTGGCCGACGAATTGTCGAGCCGAGCCATCTACACGCCCTTCGATGAAGTTCATACCGGGCGAACCGACGAACTGCGCGACGAAGCGATTCGCCGGTCGGTTATACAGAGTCATCGGCGTATCGAATTGCTGCAACACGCCTGCGCGCAGCACCGCAACGCGATGCGCTAAGGTCATCGCTTCGGCTTGATCGTGGGTGACATAGATGGTCGTCGTGCCGAGTTCATGCTGCAAGCGTTTCAACTCGCCGCGCATCTGTACGCGCAATCGCGCATCGAGATTCGAAAGCGGCTCGTCCATCAAATAGACTCGCGGCTCGCGCACGATGGCGCGGGCGAGCGCCACGCGTTGGCGTTCGCCGCCCGACAATTCGCGCGGTTTACGACCGAGCAGATGTTCGATCTCTAACAACGCCGCCGTGCTGGCGACGCGCTGACCGATTTGCGGGCGCGAAATCTTCCTGATCTTCAGCGGATAGGCGATGTTGTCGGCGACACTCAGATGCGGATAGAGCGCATAGTTTTGAAAGACCATAGCAATATCACGTTGGCGCGCCGGAATGTCATTGACGCGGTGACCGCCGATCAGAATATCGCCTGCGGTGGCCTCTTCGAGACCGGCAAGCATGCGGAGCGTTGTCGTCTTGCCGCACCCGGACGGGCCGAGCAGGACGATAAATTCGCCCGCTTCAATTTGCAGATTCAGCCGATCAACCACGAGGGTTGAGCCGAATTTTTTAATGACCTCGATGAAGTGAACATTCATCCTTTGACCGCTCCGAGCGACAAGCCGCGCACCAGATACCGTTGCACGGCGAGCGCAAATACCAATATCGGCAGCATCGCTACGACGCCTGCTGCGCTCATCACTCCCCATTTGATTTCGTATTGCGTGACCCGACCGGCGATGCCAACAGGAAGGGTCATCGCCGCTTCGGTCTGCGACAAGATCAATGCGAATAGAAACTCATTCCACGAAATGATCAAACAGAAGACCGCAGTCGCCGCCAGCCCTGGCGCAACCAGCGGCAGCACGACACGAACCAGCGCCCCCATACGCGAATCGCCATCCATCATCGCGGCTTCTTCCAACTCGCGCGGCAATTCTTGAAAGAACCCGCGCATCATCCAGACGACGAAGGGCAGATTGAATGCTGTGTAGACGATCACTAAGGCCGAGAGCGTGTTCAACAGTCGCACATCGCGCATGAGCAAGAAGAGTGGAATCGCTGTGACAATGGGCGGAAACATACGCGTTGAAAGAATCCATAATGACAGCCGCTGATCGAGTCGGTGCGGCAACCGCCACCGCGCCAGCCCGTATGCTGCCAGTGTGCCGATCAACATCGCGCAGAGCGTCGAACCACTCGCTACCACAACACTGGTGACTAGCAGGCGTCCGAACGAACGCGAGACGAAGGCATCAAAGTAATGTTCGAATGTCGGACTGAAGAGAAACCAACGCGGCGGCACGGCGAATTGCTCGACTTCGCTTTTGAGTGAGATGGTCAGCATCCAATAGACCGGCAGGAGCGACGCCACAACCGCCGCCAACAGCAACCCATAGCGCAAAAAGCGAAGCCCTGAATTTTGACGCGCGCTCATCGGCTGTTCCTATCCCTTCTGCATCCGAAATTCTCAGTCCGAAATTCTCAGGCTGCTTCTTGTCGTTGCAGCCAGCGAATGTAGATCATGCTGATGATATTGGTGAGCGCCAGCAACACGAACGACATGGCTGCCGCATAGCCGAAATCGAAGAAGCGAAACGCCGTGCGATAGATGTACAAGCTCACTGTTTCGGTTGCGAATCCCGGCCCACCTTCTGTGAGGATGAAAATTTGATCGAAGACGCGCAACAGGTCCATCGTTCGCAACAGCAGCGCGATCAAGATCGCCGGTCTCAGCAGGGGCAGCGTGACGGTGCGAAAGGTCTGCCAAGCGGTTGCCCCATCAATCATCGCCGCTTCATACGGTTCTTGCGGAATGGCTTGCAACCCCGCCAGCAAGACTAAAAAGAGAAAAGGCGTCCACTGCCACACGTCAACCGCAATGACCGATGCAAACGCGAGGGCAGGCGACGCCGTCCATGTCAATGATTCCGTATCCAACCCCATCGCTTTGAGCGTGCCGTTGACCGCGCCGAAATCGGAATTGAGCATCAGTCGCCAGACCACTCCGACCACGACCGGCGGCAGCATCATCGGAATCAATAACAGGGCGCGAAATACACCGCGCCCGCGAAACGGACGATCAACCAATAACGCCAGTCCCAACCCGACGAAGAACTCCAAAGTCAAAGCAATCACAGCATAGAGAAAGGTGTGCGCTAGTGCAGCCAGAAAAAAACTGTCCGAGAAGAGTCGGGCGAAGTTATCAAGCGACCACTGTGTAGCTTCGCCCGTACCTTTTTGAAAGCTGATCTTGATAATGTAGAGGAGAGGATAGATGGAGAGCGCGGCCAACACCGCGAGGCTCGGCGCGATGAGCAAATAGGGCAACGGCTTTTCACCGAAGATCGGTCGTTTCATAAACCATGCTATGAGCTTCGATTTGCGGTCTTCACTCATCGCCCGCCGATGCGTAGCCGTCACCATTCAGCGCGTAATAGTTCAACCGGACGCCATAATGGAAAGCTTCACGCTCATAGCGCAGGCCGAGCTTTTCAATGACGCGCTGCGAAGCGAGATTATCCGGGTCAACCACGGCCACAATGCGCGTCAAGCCGAGTTGGCGAAATCCGAATCCCAGAGCCGCTTTCGCGGCTTCCGTTGCGGTGCCTTTTCCCCAACACTCCCGAGGCACACGAAAACCGACCTCAACTTCGGGCGTGTCTTCCAAATACATCAAGCCGCAATAGCCGAGAAAAGCCGAATCGGTCTTTCGCTCCAGTACCCAGACGCCGAACCCGTGCTGCCGCCAGTGCGTGAGGTAGTGCTGCAACCGCTCGACGGTTTTTTCGCGCGGCCACCCTTGGCCTTGATTGATGTAGCGCATGACTTCGGGATCGCTGTTGAGCGCCACCAAGGCTTCCAGATCATCGAAGGTGACCGGGCGCATGAAAAATCTCTCAGATTCAATAATGGCCATAAGCAATCCTGCGAGCCGGTGTCCAATGTCAGAGTATCGCTGATTGTAACGGTCGGTTCTCTTTGAGATATTCTCTGACGCCTGATCCTGCGCTTCAGACACTTGCTCAGCGAGTGCGGGCAATGATCTTTTTGATCGCCTCGTTGGCTTGATACATCGCCTCTGCGGGCGTCAATTCTCTGCTGTTGGCTTTCGACAAAAAGACGCCGAAGGCGTTTTCGATCTCATTCCATAACGGCGTGCGTGGACGCGGGCGGCTGGACTCCAGTGACCGGAGTTGTGCCGGATAAGAAGGAAACTTGGCCAGCAGCTCCGGGTCGGTGAAGAGCGAACGGCGCGTCGGCGGATTTCCGGCGAGCGCCGATTTTTTCATCTGCTCGGCGCGGGTCGCCCACACCAGAAAGTCGAAAGCCGCCTCTTGATGGCGCGCTGCTTGGGGAATGGCCAGCAACCAATTCCCGATCTCCGCGCTGCCCGACTCTTGCCCGCTCGGCAAGGTGGTGATTTCGACGAGGCCTTTGACCTTTGACTTCGCTTCGTCGCTTAAGGCGCTGATCCACGCAGGCCAGTTGATGCTCATCGCTGCCGTGCCTTGCAACAGATGGGCAGAGACTTCCGTCGCGTTGAAACTGACATAGCCCGGAGGCGCGGATTTGCCAAGCTCAAGCATGAAGTTGAGCGCCGCAATGGCTTTCGGGTTATTGACGGTGGGCTGCCCGCTGGCGTCGAACATCTCCGCGCCGAAAGCCCAGAAGATGGGCATGAAATCGGCAACCACAGCATTCCCTTGCGCGGCGCGCATCACATAGCCATAGAGTTTGCCGCCGCCCGGAGCGCCGTTCGACTCGCGTTCGCTGATCGTTTGCGCTGCGTGCAGCACATCATTCCACGTCGCAGGCGGCTTGAGGCTGTGTTTGGCAAACAAGTCTTTGCGATAGAAGAAGAGCTGCGAGTTGCCCACGTAGGGCAAGGCGTAGAGGCTGCCGGTTTCGTACGGGTGACGACAGAGGGCGAGAGAGGTGCTGACAAAATCTTCATCCGCACCCGCCAGATTGCGCCGTTGATAGAGCGGTGCGAGATCGGCCAGAAATCCGCCTTCAGCAAAACGCGGAAACCATGGGTCGTCGAGCATGATGAGGTCGTAGGCCCCAGTCGCCGCGCTCAAATCGAGCAACTCTTTTTCGAAGAGGTTGTCATAGGGCATCTCAGCGATTTCGATATGCACGCCGGTGGCCGTTTGGTATTCGCGGGCGGCGGCTTTGAGGGCATCGCCCTCGACGCCGGAGACGATGGCCAAGGTCAGATGTTTGCCTGCTGGCGGCTGGCTGTTGCACCCCGTCAATGAGGAGGTAGCAAAGGCCAGAAAAACAAGTGTGAGCGTCAGCGTCGCGGAAAGCTGGAGCATGCGTTTCATGTTTGACCTCTATTCGGGTGCGAGAGCCGGAATGGTCAGGGTTCAGCTCTCGACAAACGCGAGGAGTATACACCAGTCTTGAGGTTTTGCCGAAAGCGCCATGGCCCGAAAAATCACTGGCCTGCGAACAAGAAAAGTATTGCCTCACATCGGTTTTTCGCTATGCTAGAGGTGCCTGTATCAGGCGCAAAATCCCTGCCCCTACGGAAACCTCTTTTCCGACGAAGCGCAAGCTGTTAAAGCGAAACCAACCCGATTTGCCGAATCTCTCTGTCCCTAACCCATTTTCGGAGGTAACCGCAATGTTTCGTTATATGCGTTCGAATTCTATTCTAGCCACATTTTTTCTGATCGCCTTGCTCGGCCTAATGCCGTGCGCCACTTCTTTTGCGCGGGCCTCGCAACTGCCGACCGATGGCGATAAAGCAGATGCATCATTGGTGTCTGCGGTTACGGATGAGGCCTTCCGGCTCTATCAAGCTGACGGGCAGATGCGTGCGCGCCTGGTCGGGCACGATCAAGCGATGCCCATTCTCTATCGTGATGCCAATCAAACTATCCATACCATCTCGCCGGTGCGTACCCATTCGCAGACCGGGCTGAAGCTGGTTTTTCGGACGACCGCGCAACTGGAAAGCTACCCGGAAGCCAAAGCCGCATTTTTGCGCGCTGCGGCAACCTGGGAGGAATGGATTCAAACTCCGATTTCGGTGATTATTGATCTCGATTATGGGCCGTTATGTTTCGGCAACGAAGTCTCTGCGGAAGAGAAGGGCTTTACCAATCCGCAACTGCTGATCGGCAGAGGGCTGTTTCCGAAAACTTTCACTCGCATGTTGGAGGATGCGGATGACGAAGAAGAGGCGGCGCTCTACTGGGCGCTGCCGCGCAACGTATTGCCGACGACGGAAGGCGAAACCAATTCGATTATCGCCCCCTCGGCGATGTTTCGCGTCTTTCGCCATATTGACCCGATAGCCGGTGAGTTCGAACCCGTCATTTGGGGGCCGCCGCCTGCTCTTTGGTTGAACACCGGGCAAAACTACGACTTCAATGTGGCCGATGGCATTGACGAAGGTAAGATTGATTTCGAGGGTGTCGTACTGCGCGAATTGGGGCGCATACTCGGTTTCTATTCAGCCGTCGGACGGCTCGACGAAAACCCTGATGAACTGCTAGCCGCTTCCATTTGGGACTTCTTTCGCATGCGCCCCGGCGTTGTGATGGACAGCTTTCCTACAGAGAGGCGTATCCTCACGCCGGGCGGCCTGCAAGCCTTCAATTGCGGCCACAACGACCTGTTGCTCTCCACCGGTGGCCTTGATGAAGCGAGCGGCGACGGCAGATCAGCCAGCCATTGGAAGGACGACATCCTCACGGGCACTCGCATCGGCATCATGGATCCGACTATCCCGGAAGGCAAACATCACACTGTCACACTCAATGACCTGAGCGCACTCAACGCCATGGGCTATAGCATACGCCCCGTTGGCAACAACAAGCCGACCTTGACCAATCTGACTGCCGATTTGCACGGTGATGTGCTGAGCTTTCGCGGCATCTCGACCGATGCGGACGGCGATGTTGTCCAAGCGCAGGTGAGGTTGCTCAACGAAAAAGAGCAACTCGTAGCCGAAAGCGCACCCTTTGCAGTCGATTTCGGCGTGCCCGAAGTCTTGCCCTTTACGATGGACTTCAGGGGGTTAAGCGGCTTCCCGTCGGTGATCAAAGTCGCGCTCTCGCTGATTGATAGTAAAGGGAATCGTAGCAACGCCATCACGGTTGGGTTTTCAAAAGGGGATGAAAGCGGGCCAACGCTCAAGTCTGCGGTCTATAAGAAAGGCAAGCTGACGATCAGCGGCAAAGGCTTTAGCGGCGACGTGCAAGTCGAAATCAACGGCGTGGTCGTCAATCCGGCGGGGGGCTTCAAAATCAAGGTGAAGAAGATCACCGCCACCGCAGAGGCCAATGAGTTGCGCTTACAGGGCGGCGCCAACCGCATACGCGTAATCGTCAACGGCTTGCGCTCGAACATCGTGCAAGAAGAACTCTAATCGCTACGAGAGAAGTTGTCGGCAGCCGGAGTTTCATCTTCTCAAAGCTCCACGATGGGCGTGAGAACCTGCGGCAGATCGCACTGCTATCGCAAACCCTTGCGCCCATCTGTGGATAACGGTTCAGCCTACCCTTGCAACTCGGCCATCATCGCCGCCGGATTCCAGTAGGCGCAGATGTTTTGCACCTTGCCTGCTTCATTGATCTCAAAAATATCAATGCCTGCAAACGTGACCGCGCGGCCATTCTTTCCGGTGCCGCGCGCTGACCACTTTACGGCGGCACTCTGGCCGACGATAAACATTTGATCGGCGGCCATGTGCATCTGCTCAAAGCCTCCGGCAATCGCGTTGAAAAACTGTCGCAGCGCCTCTTTGCCGACCAAAGGCGGCGTGCCAACCGGGTCATGGCTCACCCCATCCTCCGCAAAGGTGGCGACCCAGGCCTCCGCATCAAGCGCGCTGATGGCGGCAAAATAATCATGGACGGTCTTTTCGATCATCTCTGCTGACATGGATTCCTCTCCTCAATTGAAGTTCGAAGTCAGAACGCAGGCTGATGGATTGCTGTAGCGCGCACCGCCGATTGCTATCTGCCATCGAGTTTGTTCGCATCGTTGCGCGCATCATTCCGCCTTCGGGTTTCATCTTTCTGCCTTGCGGATGGGGTCGGCTGGCTTGTCGCAAAAGAATACGGGTGCGAGGCACACTTAATCAGGCCCCTGTAAGCTATGTCGCACCCGCATGGCTTTTCCCATCTTCCCATACGAGACGGCCTACTTCGCTGGATTGCCCGAGCGGTTGCCAATCTGTTTGAGCAACTCCGCAACCGCTGTATCCAACTCCACATCCTTGCCGGTGTAGCTTTCGCCGACCGGACGCAGCACGGGAATATCAACCGGGCGCGGGTTGAGTTCCATCACCTTGCCATCGCTGCCGGTGACCTTGATAAATGGAATGCGAAGATTCGTGCCGTCCATCAAGGTTGCGCCCGAAGTGTAGATAATCCATCCGGCGGTCGGTTCGCCGACCACCTTGCCGAGCTTCAAGCTGCGGTAGCCTTCGGTGAAATCTTCAGCATCCGAAAGCGAGTGGCGGTTGATGACCAGTATCGTCGGCAACTCCAACGCCCGCTGGCCGAGCGACGACCGCGCTGGAGCATCGGAAAACCCGCGTCGCGTCATCGTCATATAACCGCGTCGTGCGAAAACGTCAATCGCATAGGCATTGACGAAGCCGCCATTGTTATTGCGAATGTCAATGACGACGCCTTCGCGCGCATGGTTTTCGACATCGAGATCAACATACAACTGCGCCAGCGACCCGGCGGACATATCGGGCATATGCACATATCCCAATCGCCCGTTGCTCACTCGCGCGACATACTCGCGGCGGCTTTCGACCCAGGCGCGATAGAGCAGCCCCTTCTCTGTGCCTGTGCTAACCGGGCGCAAGACCACTTCGCGCTTCGCTGCGCCATCCGCCGATGCGGCGACCGTGATGGTGGTGCGCCGGTTGATTTTGTAACTGAGTTGCTCATCGAGATTCGCGTCGCTTGATAATGTCTTGCCTTCAACGGCGAGCAGGTAATCGCCCACCTTGACCGTACCGGCAATGGCTGCGGGGCTGAGCGGGATGATTTCCGTGATCTTCAAGCGCCCGCTGCTCTCATACTCACTGCGATCAAAGCGCAGTCCCAGTTTGCCGGTCGAATTCTGCGCCCCTCCGAAAGGCGGTGAAGCGCCGAGGTGCGACGCATTCAATTCGCCAACCATCAGATTCAGCAACCGACGCATCTCGTCGGCGGTGCCGGAACCGGCAATGCGCGGCTCGTATTCTGCGCGCACCCCATTCCAGTCTGCACCATGATAGTTGGGGTCATAGAAGTAATCGCGCATGTAGCCCCACGCCTGTTGAAAGACCTGTAGCTTCTCGCGCGCAAAGTCCACATCCATCTCTGCCGTCAGCGCCAGCGGACGCGGCGCGCGGGTGTCGAGAGCGACGACGTTGATCCGCCCCTGTTCGAGGTAGAAAACCTCTTTGCTATCGGGCGAAAACTGCGCGTAGTTTTTGAAGCCCGCCGTTGAGGTCAGTTGCCGCGACACGGCTGGCTCGCGCGATAGTTCATCAAGCGAATAGATATAGAGATTCTGTTGCCCTTCGGCTCCGGCGATCATCAACAACCATTTCCCATCCGGACTGATGGTGTGATAGCCGACATCAACTCCCGTCGGCAGCAGCGCAAGGCGTTGTCGAATGCCTTCGAAGACGACTTCGACCTTTTTACCGCTTGGCTTCTTCTCGTCCGCAGCCTCGGCGCTGGGCGCTGGCGCTGCTGGCGCGCTTGGCGGGGGCGTTCTGCGCGGCACTTCTTCTTTGAAGAGATCGCGGAATTGGTCTTCGCGGAACTTCGGAGTGCGCGGCAACAAATCTACGCGTGCAACCCGCCCATCTTCGGTGCGTTGTGAGGTGTCGAAGAGGATGAAGGTGCCGTCAGGACTCCACGACACGGTGTTGACAAAGGAGTTAGCAAGAAAACTGATCGGCTTGCTTTCGCCACCGGCTGCGGGAACAACGTGGATATTGGTGAAGGCGCGCATCCCTGACGACATGAAAGCGATCCATTTGCTATCGGGCGACCAGACAAAGGTGCGCGTCGAATTGATCGGCGGCCTCTCAAAGGTTCCAGTCGCCACGACACGTTCTTGTTTCGAATCCGTATCGAGGACGATCAACTGTTTGGCGTCGCGCTGAAAGGCAATGAGTTTGCCATCAGGCGAAAAGCACGGCGCGGCGTCGGCCTTTACGTCACGTGTGAGCTGGGTTTCGCTGTTGGTCGTGAAGTCGTAGAGGTAGAGGTGCGGCGTCGGCTCGCGGTCGGAGACATAGACGAGTTTGCGACTGTCGGGCGACCACGCAACTTGATATTCATTAGCAAGGCTGGTGGTGACGCGCGCCGCATCGCCGCCGTCTTTGGCGGACGCGGCAAAGATTTCGCCGCGCGCCCGGAAGGCGACTTTTTTGCCATCCGGCGAGAGCGCGAACTCTTGAAAGCCGTCGGTTAGTCGCAGGTGTTCGACGGCAGGAGCAGTCGGCGCGCCGCGTCGTGTGATGCGAATTTCGCTGGCTTGGCCACTCGCGGTGTCGAGCTTCCAGATGGCGAAGTTGCGCTCGAAGACCATCGTCTTACCATCGTAAGAGAGCGTCGGCCAAAGGACGCGCCCATCGCGGAATTTGGTGATGGGCTTTGCGGCTCCGCGCAGCGGACGCGACCAGATATTCTGCGCGCCGCTTTTGTCCGAAATATAAAATAGGGTGTTTCCATCGCTGCTCCACATCGGCCACAATTCTTTTGCGCCGCCTTCGGTAATGCGCTCATAAGCCGGAGTTGCGTCGTCGCGCAGCACCCAGATTTCGCTCTCGTCAATATGGCTGTGCCCTTTGCGCCACCACTGACTCGAAGCGATGCCGCGCGCCGTAAAGGCGAGCGAACGTCCGTCCGGCGAGGGCGCAGAGAAGAACTCATTGGTGTAGCGGTCGGCGCTCACTTGCATCGGCGTGCCGCCTTCGACGCGGACGCGAAAGACATCGTTCATGCCGGAGATGTCGCGGCTGCTTGACGAGAAGTAAATCCATTTCCCGTCGCGTGACCAACCGTCAAGCTGGTCGTTGCTATCATCAAAGGTCAGGCGTCTGAGGTCGCCCGTCTCCAAGGTCAAAACATAGATGTCACCATTGCCTGTGCGGGTGGAGATGAAGGCCAGTTGCCGACCATCGGGCGAATAGAGAGGACGCAACTCGTTGGCCGGATGGGCGACCAACAGTCGCGCTTCGCCGCCGGTTGCCGGAACCGTCCACAGGTCGCCGCCCGAAGCGAAAGCGATTTCCGAGCGATCCGGTGAAATTGCCGGTTCGGCAAAGATCGGTAGTGCGGCGGGCGAATTCGGCGTTTGCGCGACGGTCTGAGGCACAAGCGATACGGCCAGCAAACCAGCGGCAAGCGCGTAGACAAAGAGTTTTTTCCAATACGTCATAGCGTCCTCCGTTGTATGCGAAAGCTGGGCGGGCACACTGCGCCGGATAACTTAGCACTGGCGCTGAAAGAAAGCCATATGGCGAAGAGGTCAGCAGATTTGCGCCGCTGCATTCAGAGGCGATAGAAGAGTTCGACTGCCCAAAAGAAGAGTGCGGCGATGAGTCCCGACATCGGAATCGTCAGCACCCACGCCCAAACGACCGTGCGCGCCACGCCCCACCGCACAGCCGATAACCTGCGCGTCGCGCCGACACCGACGATGCCGCCCGTGATGGTGTGCGTGGTGCTGACCGGGATACCTGCGAAGGTTGACATAAATAACGCCAAGGCGCCCGATGTTTCAGCCGCAAAGCCCCCGACCGGTTTGAGCTTCGTCAGCCGCGACCCCATGGTGCGCACGATGCGCCAACCGCCCGACAAGGTGCCCAATCCGATAGCCGCGTGACAAGTGAGAACGACCCACAACGGGATTTCACGAGCTGCGTTCGCATTGATGTTGGAAGCAACCAATACGGCGGCGATGATGCCCATCGTCTTTTGTGCATCGTTGCCGCCGTGACCGAGGCTGAAGAGCGCGGCTGATACCAGTTGCAGTTTGCGGAAGAGTTTGTCTACGCGATCCGGCGCGCGCCGCCGAAAGATCCACAAGATGGCCAGCATCAAGGCGTAGCCCATCAGCATACCGATAAGCGGCGATAGCACGATGAAGGAGAGCGTCTTGATCCATCCGGCGGCGATAAACAAACCATCGAAACTGCGATAGGCCGCCAACGCCGCTCCGGCATAACCGCCCACTAGCGCATGCGAAGAACTCGACGGCAGACCGTAATACCAAGTGATGAGATTCCAGATAATCGCGCCCGTCACGCCGCAGAGCAAAACCCATAGCCGGACGTTGGCGAACATACTTTCGTCAATCACTTTGATGTTGACCATGTCGCCGCCGACGGTTTTGGCAACGCGGGTGCCGAAGAAGAGGAAGGCGATGAAATTAAAGAAGGCTGCCCAAAAGACCGCCACGCCGGGCGACAAGACACGTGTAGAAACGACTGTAGCAATCGAGTTCGCAGCGTCGTGAAAGCCGTTGACGTAATCGAAAATGAGGGCAACGATGATAATGAACACGACAAACGCCATCAGCGTCGTCATCCGAGCTACCTCCGCTCTACTTGTTTTTGACTACGACGGCTTCAAGCACTTCGGCTACATCTTTGCAGCGGTCTATGGAATTTTCTAATGCTTCATAGATGGACATCCATTTGACGACTTCGACGGCGTCCTTCTCTTCTTTGAAGAGGGTCTGCACGGCGTCGCGGTAGAGGGCGTCGGCCTCTTTTTCGAGCGAGCGAATTTTGCGGCAGTGGTCGCCGACCTCTTGACTGCGTTCGAGCAGGGTGAAGGCATCTTTGAGTTCGAGGGTTGCCCGATTGAGAACTTCGGCAATGGCTTTCGAATCAGGTCGCGGCGTGTGAATATCGTAAATCTCGAATCGGCGCGCGATGTCGTTGATCAGATCAATGACATCGTCGAGTTCGGTGACCAGCAGATAAATATCTTCGCGGTCAATGGGCGTGATGAAGGTCGAATTGAGCTTCTTGGTAATCTCCGCGACCACTTCATCCGACGCGCGTTCGAGCGCCTTGATCTTCTCCACATATTCGGCGCGATTCTGATAGTCACGAAAGAGGCTGACGAAGGTTTCGCCGCCTTCGCGCACCCGCGCGGCGAGTTGGTTCATGAGGTCGAAATACTTTTCTTCTTTTGGCAACAGGCGAATCATTTTGCCTCCATAGATCGGCGCTATCACTGATTTCAGGTTTTTTTCATACGGTCGTTACAAAGAGGTTACATCATAAGGTTCGCGTGCAGGAGCGTCAACTTATCCGGTTGGGTGAAGGAGACTTTCTTTGAGCGGGTACAACCCGCCCGTCCTCGCTTACCCCATATGGTTGAAAGGCTTTCGGAATTCGGGCACGAATCGCCGCGCGCCTGCGGGGCTGACTGCCCACCCATTGTTTGTAACTGTTCTTTTCGCAAGGCTTTTAGAGGGAGATTGCGCAGGCCGCCTTTGGCACGAGGATTGTTACGTGATGGTCGAATGAAGCTGTTACTAATTTCTCGAAGAAGAAACAGGGGGGAAGCCAGATGAACCGGAACCGATTAATCAAGCGCGCGAGCGGCGCATTCCTGCTGACCGCGCTGTTTGCTCTCAGCTTGGCCACCACAACGGCTCAGGCGCAGTACCGCGATGATCGCTACCGCGACCATCGCAACCGCGATGGCAACTATGGTGACCGCAATTATCGCGGCTATTGGGACAAGGATCGCACCAAAGAGTATGCCTTCATCTTTGCTTATCAATATGCCTACCCGGAAGCGCGGTATGCGCGCGAGCGCGGCTATCGAGTTGATCACGATGATGCGCCGGGCTACCGCAACGACGTGACCGGCTATTTGAATTGGATGGGCGACCGCAACGTCTATCGCGATTACTATCGCAAAGGCTATGAACTCGGCTGGAAAGAAGGCCAATCGAATAAGAATTGCCGCTATGAGCGTCGCGATGCCGAACGCATTCTCGGCGACAGTTTCCGCAATGTCTATGGTCACAATTGGGACAGTCGCAATCAAGGGTACTATGATGACCGTTATGGCCGCGATGATCGCTATCGGCGCAATGACCGCTATGACAATGACGATTACCGTAATGGTCGCTATGACCGCAACTCGGTCTATCGCATCGCGCAGGAGAATGGCTATCGTGATGGGTTGCGACGCGGTGAGGAAGATCGCAATCGCCGTCAAGACTACGATGTAGACGACTGGCGCGAGTACCGCGACGGCACGCACGGCTATCGCTCGGAATATGGCAACCGCGACCAATATAAACAGGCGTATCGGGACGGCTTCCGACGCGGCTATGATGAGGGCTATCGGCGAGGCCGCAACGGCAACTCTTCGCGCCGACCATTTCCGTTTCCCTGGCCATTTTAAGAAGAGCGTGACCGAATACTTTCTTGATTGAATTGGGAGCCTGTGCAAGCGGGCTTCCAATCGAGCGGGTGACGAATCAGGGGCTTTTTCGTCACCCGTTTTTTTTCTATCGCCTGGCTTAGCCTATCACCCCGCCGAATTCACCCAGCATTTCATGGCTCACATAGCAGAGGCTTCCTCCCGAACGAATCGGGCAAGGGAGCGCGCGCCGCAGAAGAATGGTTAGCGAACCTGCCAAGATTTTGTGGCGAACCAAACGGCGCTCAGCCCCGCCGCTTGCCCCTCTGCGGCGCGCATGAGATAGTAAGCCGTCCATTGGAAAGCGAGTGCGCATGTTAGAACCCCTAGCCCATTTACAACTGCACTATACGCTGCTTTGCGAAGACGTGCGGCTGGAGATCAATCACAAACTCAGTTTGATGGGAGTCTTGTATTCCATACAGGTTCCGCAACTGCCTGTGACCCTGCTCAAACTGGTCATCCTCAATCACTGGTCTGGGGACGGGCAATACCTATCCGAAGTTCGCATCCTCACGCCCGACCGCGGGCAGCCCATAGCCGTATCGCCGCCCTCGCCGTTTCAAATCCCGCCCGACGGGTTTGCTGACAACGTGACCATCTTCGCCAACATCACCTTTCCCGCGCCCGGCGATTACGTCGTGCAGATGCTTATCAACTCGAATCTCTTTGCTGAACGCTTGCTCAACGTTGCTTGGGTTCAGGACGCGCCCGCCCTCGTTGCTTCCGAGACGATTCAATAAAGGTGGTTGACCGCATTCACAGAGCAAGATAGGCTTTCAGCCGGTGCTTGCAGCTCTGAGTTGAAAGAGCCGATAAGACACAGGGCGTTTCCTCACGAATCGCATGCAGAAAGAAGAGTTATTAAGCCATCTTGACGCGCAGGCGCGCGCCGCTTTCGATGAAGCAAAACAGATCGCACTGGCGCGCGGCGGTGTGCTGACGCCGCTGCACCTGTTGCTGACCTTGCTCGAAGCGCACGTACCGGCTTCGGATGTCGCACGCCACCAACATTTGCATCTTCTCCATGCGACTCTTGATGCGCTGGCCGCGCGCTACCCCGCCGCCGCGCAAAGCGTCACAGTTCCGAAAGCCACTCAGGCCTTGCTGGCCGAAGCTCATCGTTTGGCCGCCCGTGACGGCAAAGGCCAGGCCAACTCGACTCACCTCTTACAAGCGACGCTCGCCGAAGCGTCAGTCACGGAACTGTTCGCGGATGGCGCATTACAACAAGCGGCGCACCATCTGCTCGCCGGATTGCCAACGCAAGCGGCTGAAGCCGAGGCGACTGCGCAAAACGAGTTGTGTCGCGCCGCCTCAGCGACACTGGCTTTTGATATTCCAACCCGCCCGCTGGCCGGAGCTTTGTCGCTTTTCTGTACCGACTTAGCCGAAGAATCGCGCGGCGCAACCGTGCAGCCCTTCATCGGACGCGAAAGAGAGGTCATGGCCGTACTGGAGACTCTCTGTCGCAAACTGAAGAATAATCCCTTGCTGGTCGGCAAACCCGGCGTCGGCAAATCGGCGCTGGTCGCAGCCATCGCTCTGCGCTTGTGTGACGGCAATGTGCCTGCGCGCTTGCGCGGCAAACGCATACTCGAAGTCTCGCGCTTGCGCTTGCTGGCAGACGCCAAATTCGCGGGAGAAATCGAAGAACGTCTCAAGCAGTTGCTCGAAGATGTCAAACGCGAAGGCGATGTGATCCTGTTCTTCGACGAAATGCACACCTTGCTGGGCGCGGGCAGTTCAGGAACCGGCGATGTGGCGAACTTGCTGAAGACATCGCTTTCCAAAGGCGACATTACTTGCATCGGCGCGACCACCTTGACCGAGTACTACAAATACATCGCCCGCGACGAAGCGCTGGCGCGTCGCTTCAGCACCATCATCATCGAAGAGCCTTCGTCCGAAGAGACACGCCGCATTCTGATCGAATCGCGCGCCGCCTTTGAGCAATATCACAGCGTCAAGATTGACGATGAGATGATCGCCTTGATTATTGATTTGGCGGATCGCTATCTCTATACTCGCAGTTTTCCCGACAAGGCCTTCGATCTGCTCGATAAATCCGCTGCCAAAGCGACGTTGGCCGGAGAGGCAATTGTTACCCGCGAGTGCATCACCGAGACGCTCTCCGAAAGCACGGGCTTGCCGCTCGACCTGTTGGATGAAGACCCTGCCGAACGGCTCAATCGGTTAGAAGATTTTCTTAATAGCTTGGTGCCGGGACAGACGCGCGCGGCGCGCGATATTGCGCGCGTCGTTCGCATTGCCAAACTGCGCCTCGAACTGCGTCCCGAACAGCCGGACGGCGTCTTTCTCTTCGTTGGCCCGGAAGGCGTCGGCAAACACGAAACGGCTGCCGCATTGGCAAAGTTTTTGTACGGTTCGACCAATAAGATGATCGAGTTCGATATGAGTCAATTCACGGAACATTGGTCAATGTCGCGGCTGATCGGTGCAGAGCCGGGTTATGTCGGCTATGGCGACCGCAGCGGGCAATTGGCCAAAGCGGTCGAAGACAGTCCGCATTCGGTCTTGTACTTTCGCAACATTGACCTCGCGCACGTTATCGTTCAGCAGTTTTTAGCGGAAACCTTCGAACGTGGTTTCTTCACCGATGCCGAAGGCGACAAGCTATCGCTTTCGAATACGACTGTCGTTATGTCGCTGTCGCGCGAAGGAGAAAACAACAAACCGACGCCGATGGGATTCGCGGCGCGCCGCGATGACGACGACGAACGCCGCACCAGCACCGGCAGGTTGAGCCGCGAACTGAGAGCCGGTGCAGGTCTGCCGGAAGCGTTGGCGGCGACGGTTGATGAAGTCATCGAATTTCAAGTGCTCGATCAAAAGGCCACCGAACGCATCATCTCAGAGAAGTTGGAATCTCTCAAAGCGCGCCTCGAAGCCGCGCAACCCGTCTCCGTGAAACTAGCGCCGGACTTGCCGCACTATTTCGCCGCCCGCCTCGCCGACGAGCGCAAAAGCCTCGCGCAACTCGAACGCATCTGGCAGGAAGTGATTGTCATTCCCTTCACCCAACTCCATCTTGACCGTCAGGCAAGCGGCGCGCGCCCGGAAGTTTCGATTCGTCTAATCAATGGGCAAGTGGAAGTCGAACGAATTTGAGTAGAACAACGCGCCCGCTTGGTCTACCATACAGAGCCGCATGCAATTCAAAACCGAAGCGCAAAAGAGAACCTGCGAAAAAGTGCGCGATTACCTCTGCGCGCTGTTTGGCGAAGTGAATGTGCAAGAGACGGATGACTCGTTCGTTTTGGAAGAGGGTTCGACCTTCGTCTATGTGCGCGCCTTCGCCGTCGGCGAGGAGCGTTCCGGTGTGGAGATCTTCTCTTATGTGGTCACCGATGTGACAATCACTTCGCCGTTGCTGCGCTTTTTACTTGAACACAATCTGAAGCTGATTTTCGGAGGCTTCGGGCTATCGGTAGACCCCGATGGCAAAGGCACGATTGTCCTTACCCACACGATACTGGGCGAAGGGATAGGGCGCGATGAACTCTATGCCTGCGTCTCAGCCGTTGCCCGTGTCGCCGACAAAGTGGACGATCAGATCGTCCGCGCCTTTGGCGGCAAAACCGCGCGCGATAAATTGATGGCCATGCGGACGCCGCCGGAAATTTGGGAATAACCTTGCTTAACGCGAAGACGTAGGGATGGCAGAGAAAACTTTGCGCCTCCGCGCCTGAGCAGCAAAGAGGCGAAGCGGCTATTTTCATGTTGAAAGTTGGATTGACCGGAAGCATCGCCGTTGGCAAAAGTCATGTGGTCGCCGTGCTCAACGAACTCGGCTGCGTGACCTTCGATGCCGACAAGATCGCGCACGCGGTGATGGAGCCGGGGCGCGCGGCGTATACGGAGATTGTGCGCGAGTTTGGCGAAGAGGTGCTGACGGATGGCAGCACTATAGATCGCGCCAAACTCGGCGCTATCGTCTTTGCCGATGCGGCGCGCCGCCAACGCCTCAACGAAATTGTCCACCCGCGCGTCAAAGATGAACAAGATCGGTTGCTTGCCGAGTCCGCGCTAACGAAGCCCGATGGCATTGCGGTCATTGATGCAGCATTGATGATCGAGTCGGGCGGTTATAAACGGTTTGATAAGTTGATCGTGGTCTTTTGTAAACCGGAGGTGCAAGTCGAACGCTTGATGCAGCGCAATCAGATTACCCGCGCAGATGCCGAACGCAGAATCGCCGCGCAGATGTCTTCGGATGAAAAGCGCCGCTACGCCGATTTCGAGATTGATACATCGGGAACCTACGAAGAGACTCGCCAGAGGGTCATCGCCGTCTTTAACGAGTTGCAACGCCTACAAGCAAAATCATAATCCGCGAATCACACCACCCAGAGCGAATCGAGAGAGCGGATTCGCTACGAGGGGGTGCAATTCGCGGATCGTCGGTTATCGCCCTTTTCAGTCGTTCGTGACCGCAAGCGCATTGGCTGCCAAAGCGCTTGATCTGTCACGACAGCGCAGAGCCAGCAGAGCAACCTCGCCCGCTCGGCAAAACGGCTGTCGGCAACCGACTCCTACCGATCATCGTCACGCGTACTGGTCAAGGTGTTCGTGACCAGGCTCGGTTGGCGTCCGTCGTTGGCGCGGCGAATGCGAATGCTGCCGTTGACGTTGCTCAAGTCAATCTCTGAGCCGCCGCGTCCGAGCAAGCCTGCCAGATTGCGACCGACATATTTGCCCTTTTTCACGGGCAATCCGAGTTCGTTGCTGATGCTGCCATGCACGGTGCGCGCCTTCAGTTCCGCTTCAGAATCGGACGCCAAAACCAACTCAACTGAGCCATTGACCGAACTCAAGCGCAGCGGGCTGTTGCTATCGCCGCGCTCGAAGTTGAATTCCAATCGTCCGTTGATGGTTGACAGATGGATGTCGCCAGTCAACTCTTTGGCGGTGACTTCACCATTGATCGAAGAGGCTTGAATTTCGCCCGTCAAGCCTTCCAGATCGAGGTCGCCATTGATCAATTCAACTTTGTCAATGCGCGCCGTGCGCGGAACCGTCAAGACGAACTCGACGCTGGCCGGATTATCGTACCGGCGCTCGCGGTCATTGTACCCATCCCTGTTCGTTTGCAGGTATTGGGTCTTGATGCGCACGGCACTGGCAGAGGCATCAATATCTACTTTGAGTTCGGCGAGGCGTTCAGCTCGGTATGCCCACTTGACAGCTTCGACTCTGACTTCGTTGCGATCCCATGCTTTGACCTCGACCGAGCCGTTGATGTTTTTCAAGCTGACGCGGCCATTGGCTGCGAGCGGGTAGCTTTGCTCAAAGGCTTCGCGCACGACCTCGCCTTGCCGGTCGTCGCCGATCCGTTGGCGCGATTGCATAAGGGCGTTGCCGCCACAGGCGAAGACAGCGCCGATAAAGACGGCGAGCAAGGCCAAGCGAAAATTGGTTTTGCGATTCATCTCGGTTCCCTTTCTATGAATTCCAGCGGCCTTCGTTCGATCAATGGCCACTATGCAGCGCGCCGGACAATAGCGCCGGTTGCGCGCAGTGGTTTATTTGCTGAGCAGTTCCTTGAAAAACTCTAACGCGCGCTCGTCGCCGGTCTGTCCGAGCCAAAAGATGGCTTGCTTACGGACTTCGGGTTTGGCGTGCGTTTTGGCGATTTTAATCAGCAAGGGCACGGCTTCATCTTTCGGCCTCTGACTGATGGCGAAGACGGCCTGTTTTTGCACTTCGGTGTCGGCGTCATTGCTCTCAACGGTTTTGCCCAATACTTCGAGCGAGCGTTTGCCCGCTTTTTGACCGAGCCAGAAGAGCGCCTCTTTTTGCGCGCTGCGGTCGTCGTCGCTCTCCGCCACTTTGATTAAGAAGTTGACGGACTCCTGTTCATTCGAATTGATTGAAGCGGCGAAGATGATCTGCTTCTTCACTTCGCGCGTCGAGACAGTATCCCACAGACTACGAAGTGTGCTCATCGCATCGGTGTCGCCGCCGACGCCGATGGCGAAGACGGCTTGCTTGCGCACTTCAATGCTCTCCTGCTCATTGCGCGCCAGATCGGCCAGCAATGGGTGTTTGCCCGGCGATTGTCCGAGCCAGAAGACCGCCGTCGTGCGAATCTTCTCTTTCGTCGAAGTGCGAATCAGGTTTTCGAGTATGGCATCAACTTGCGGGTCGTCATGGATAGCAATCGCCATAACCGATTGCTCCATGACTCGGTATTCCGCATGGGCTTCGGCGAAACCGCGCAGCAGATTGAGGCTTTCCTGATTGCTGGCGCGACCCAGCCAATAGACCGGATAGCCGCTGTACTCGCGGCGACGATCCAAATTGAAGACTTCGAGGCGCGCGAGGCTGTCGCCCTTCGGCTCATAGAGTAGAAAGACGCCGAGATTTCGGGTCTCAACGTTGGAACGTGTCGAGATGCTGACGCCTCTGTTGATAGTGACGTTGCCGCGCTCGTTGCGCCATTCGTAATCCACAGCGACACCCGGCCTCACATCGAAACCATAGGCGACCCAGAAGCGCGAAGATCGCGCACCGGCCAGGCGAATAGCTTGATCGAGTTTCGATTTGAAGCTTCCGCCTTCGACTGCAATGAACGAATCCTGTTGCGTAGCGGCGCTTGCTTGTGACAGATTCCGGCTGTGGGTGACCGCGGCCAGCATTAGCACGGCGACGAGAAAAAGAATCCTCAATCCGATGAACTTCATAGCCTGACTCCTTTCAATGGACAAACGAATCCCGTATCGCCATCCGACCTGAGTTCGAATGCGAATCCGGTATTGCTGATGGTTGAAGGTTATTTGAGAATCTCTTCGATGAACTTGATCGCCTCCGGGTCGCGGCTTTGACCGAGCCAGAAGAGCGCCTGTTTTCGCAACTTCACCGACGCATCGCTTTTGGCAATCTCCATCAGCTTTCGCAGAGCTTTCTTCGAATCCGTCTGCGATAGCGAGAAGATGATCTTGTCTTTGACATCTTCGTTGGCTTCCGAAGCATAGAGCGAGATGAGCAAGTCGGTCGCCTGTTCGCCGTCGCGTTGGCCGAGCCAGAAGATTGCTTCTTTGCGCGCTTCCAGGTGCGGACTGCTGCGGGCGATATCCGATAGCTTTGCAGCGGCGCGCGGGTCGCTCATTTGCGCCAGTGAAAAGATGATCTGTTTGCGCAGCGAGTCGTTGGTTTCGGCATCAAGCAATTGAGCGAGGGTCTCAAACCCATCGGCTGTGCCGCGCTGACCGAGCCAGAAGATCGCCTGTTTGCGAACCTCAAGATCGCCGCCGGAACGCGCGACTTCGACGAGTTTGGCAGCGGCGCGCGGGCTAGCGGATTGGGTGAGCGCAAAGAGAATATGCTTTTTGATTTCGATGCTGGCTTCGCCGTCAAAGAGGCGAATCAGTTCGTCTGCCGAAGCGTCGCCACCCGCTTGCGCCAACCAGAAGATCGCTTCTTTGCGAATCATGACGCTGGCCGCCGACCGCGCGACTTCACTGATAAACTGCGCGGCGCGCGGGCTGTGATGCTGAGCGATGGAGAAGATGGCGGCTTTCGCCAGTTCCTCATCCGACGAGCGGGCGAAATCTTTGAGCAATTCCAATGTGCTCTCATCATCCGATTGCCCCAACCAGAAGAGCGCCGAGCGGCGCAGGCGCATATCTTTTTCATTGCGCGCGATGGCAGCTAGCAACTCTTTGCTCTGTCGGGTTGAATACTGGCCGAGCAGAGAGATAGCGGCCTCTTTCATCTGCCGGTTAGCTTTCGAGTCAGCTTTGAGAATGTCAGTTGCCAACGCTGCGCCGCGTTCGGGGTTCGATTGAAAGACGCTTTGTAACGCCGTGACCTTGATGTCTTCCTCGTCATCATTCGACGGGTCGGGCACGGACTTGCCGAGGTGAAGACTGATTTCGCGCTGCATCGCTTTGGCATCATCTGCCCAGTTCGAACGTGGAAAGTCGCGGATCAAGCGGTTCAACTGCTTCTCGGCTTGGGCGTGCTTCTCCTGCTTCTTCAAGGCGAAGGCGAGCCAGTAGAGCGCGGCATCTACGTTTTTATCGCGCGAGTGATTGTGGATGAAGCGGGTGAAGGTCTCTTCCGCCCCTTGCCAATCTTCCTCTTCGATGGCATCGCGTCCGGCGCGAAAGGCCTTCGTCGCCTCTTCGGAAGACTGCGAATCTTCGACAAAGCGATTGAGCCTCTCCAACTGTTGGGCGTACCCGGCGGCGCGCGTCACCGGCAAGCGGCTGACGAGGCTGACAAACAAGACCGACGCGCCGATGGCGCTCGCTATGAGTACGGCCAGAAACCGCGATTGACTTCGTATTTTGTGCATCAACATATTCATCACCTTATAAAGAGCTTCACCGACCGACATTCGGCACGCTGCCGAGATAGATTTGCAAACTGGCGATCATCTCTCTTTCTTGAATGCGCGTTTTGATAGCGCGAACCTCTTGCCCCGACGGTCGCTCCGGCAGATTGCTAATATCAAGCAGAATCGGTTCGATGCTGCCGAGCAAATCTTCAACAGGCAGGTTACCGCGCGCTTCAGCCGTGCGGCGCAAGCGGATGTTTTTCTCTAGGAGTTGCTGTCCGGCTTGGCGCTCGTACGCCACATCGTCAACCGTTTCGCCGCCCGCAAGGCGCAGGTTATTGAAGGCGCGCAACAGCAATTGCGATTTCTCAATATGACGCGCGCTCTCGGCATCAAGAAACGGAATCACGATGGGTTGCCGCGCTATCGTCGCCGCCTCGTCACTCGTACGGGTTGGGGCAATAGCTTTGACCGCTCTTCTGTTTTGCAATTGGTTTGAGGCGACCACCGGCGCGCCACTGGGTTGGTTGACTTTCGTATGCCTGCCGGTTTCCGGTTGCGGCGTCGGCTTGGTGACCGGCGGCGCAGTCGGTTGCGGAGGTTGCGGCGCAGACCCTTGCTCTGCGATTGCCGGGGCGGTTTGCGGGTCGCCATTCGGACTCGAAAAATAGATGCTGAGACCGGCAGTGAGCGCGATCAGTAGGACGGCGGCGGCGGCCAATCCAAACCAGAGTTGCGGACGCGGGCGCGAGGTTGGCAAGGCAAGCGGGCGCGGCTGATGTTTGAACTGCCGCAGGGTCATTTCGAGGCGTTCGATTTCCGGGTCAACTTCGCCTGTGCCATCCCACAAATAGTCATCTTTCATGCGCTCACCTCCAGGCTGAGCTTTTCACGCAATAACTTCATGCCGCGATGCAGGTTGACGCGCACCGATGCGGGCGTCAGGCCGGTGCGCTCGGCAATCTCCGGGCCAGTCAGACCTTCGACCAAACGCAAGATCAGAGTCTCTGAATAGGCTTCCGACAGGCTGCGAATGGCTTCTAAAACTTTCGTTGCTTCGGTGGCGGTTTCGCCCGATGCCCGATTGTGGTGCGACAAGTCTTCAGGAATCTCTTCGGTCGGTTGATAACTGCGATGAAAATCGTTCGCGCGATTGCGCGCAATCGTTGCCAGCCAACCACCAAATGCGTTTGTATCGCGGAGCGTGTTCATCTTCTTAAACGCTGTCAAAAAGACATCCTGCACCAGATCATCCACTTCGCTGTGCGGCGTGCGGGCGAGCAAGATGCCATGCACCATCGAGGCATAGCGGTCATAGAGCCGCCCGAACGCTTCCCGACTTCCGTGCTGCGCGGCTTCGACCAGCCACGCATCTTTTGAAGCTTCGCTTGCGGACGTAGAGCTTGCCGATTGAGACGGTACAATCACAGCCAGCACATCACCAATGACTTCAATCTTCTGCATCTTCTTTGCTTCGTCCATAGCTAAAGACGCGCGCCGCGCGAAAGTGTTAGCAAGCCCAATAAAAAAACCGACAGAGATATTTAGCCACGAATGGCGCGAAATTTCACGAACCTTGACGCTCCCCGAACCACGTATTGCGAAGTTCGTTCGCGGCTCCTTCCTCTCCTTCGCAAGGAAGTTCTGCTGCTTGCTGTTCAGGTGCGTTGAACCCTCAACCACGACGATTGCTATAATGCCCGACGATGGCGCAATCAGAATGGGTATTGCGATTCGAAGCGGGCACGCTGCTGCTTGAGGGAGCCGAACGCGAGAGCGAACTCCCTCCGGCGTGGCGATGGGACGAACGCGTGCGCCGATGGCGCGCACCGGCTTCGGCCTACCGCGCAGTGGTGCGCGACCTGATTCGTCAAAGCCGCGCCCACCGCGATGAGGCGCGCAACTATTACGAGTTTGAATTTCGCCCGAAGCTCGAAATCGAGCCGCGCCCTTATCAACAAGAGGCCATCGAAAACTGGCGCGCACAGGGGCGGCGCGGCGTCATCATCCTGCCGACCGGCGCGGGCAAAAGCCATGTCGCCGAAATGGCCATCGAGATGGTCGGACGTTCGACGCTCATCGTTGTGCCGACGCTCGATTTGATGAATCAATGGTATGACCTGATACTGGCCAATTTTCCGGTT
>CAYXVU010000013.1:31777-47550 GCA_964468725.1 uncultured Clostridia bacterium | reverse complement strand
GCGCCTTGAGCGCCTCCATCTGCGGATAGGCTCCGGGCGAAAGCTCCATCGGCACAACGCCGCGCAGATACTCTTCCAACGGCAGCGCATTGATGACGTTGATGCGCCCGCGCCGATTCATCACCAGATGAATCTCGCCGCGATATTCGCGTTCACCGACCCGCAGAGCGGGCGCGCGCGTCACTGACGGCGCGGCGGCAGGAACCGCCGATTTCTCATTGCTGTCCGCCGTTCGATCACCACCTTTCTTCGCGCTCGTTGTGGAGGCCGTTGCAGGTTTGACCTCTGCTGGCTCGCGCTGCGAGGAATGATTGGCCGGAGAAATGATGAGAATGTCTTCGCTCGATGCGATGAGCTTCGCCGCTTCGAAGGCGACCAGTCGCGGCTCTGTAGTGAGGCGACCGGCAGATTTATCGAGCGCATCGGCAGCGCGCAGCTCTGTGCTCTTGGTCTTACTGCTCGGCGTCGCTTGATACTTTGAACCGCCGGTGGTCAGAGCAGCGATCTGCTGATCGGTGGTGATGCGCGGCGCGCTGTATTTTGCTTGTCGCAAGCGTTCCACCATGTCCTCTGCATCGCTGCGCGAAGCGTAGCGACCGATCAAGACGCGATATTTGTCGGCCTTCGCATCATTGATGGTCGAAACCGGGTCGCGGAATCTCTTCTTCAGATCATCGCTGATCTTTTTGGCCGCCGCCGCATTGGAGACGGCAGCAACTTCGACGCGAAACCCGTCTTTCGGCGCAGCAGCAGGCTGACGAATCTCGATGCGAATTTGCGAAGCGACCACATCGCGGGGCTCGCTCTGTTCGGTAGCCGGACGGCGAATTGTGAGTCCCGAAGGCGAACTGATGGCGACCGAAGATAAGTCCACCCGCAAACCGATGCGAATGATTGGGCCGTCTTTGCTGTACCGGTCGAAGGGAGCTTCCGCTTTGCGCGGGCGGGATGCTTGATCGCCGTCATCTCGATAGCGGTCTTGTTCCGATTGCACCATCAAAGACGGGTGCGCGCGGGTCGTCGCTCTGACGTTAGCGCACAGGAAGAGAGGCTGCAAACAGCCCTGTACGATTACAGCCATCGTCAGCGCGAAGGCTGCCGGACGCGCGGGTTTCTTGCTGATCTTCATGGAACTACCGCTCAGGAGTGTAATAGACCGTCACTTTGAGACTGATCTTTTCGCCTGCGCTGGGGGGATATCCTTCGAAGGGCTTGGCTGACTGTATCGCTTCTCTGGCTTTAGCGTCAAGCGTAGAATACCCGCTCGGACGGCGAAGTTGCACAGAGAGTAATTGCCCGCCGCGACCGATGACGACTTCGAAATCGGCGGAGACCGTGTGGGGCAAGATGTCGCGGATGTAGTCGCTCGGCATGATGCGTTGGTTGGCATCCCGAATCTTCTTCCTCACCTGCGCGAGGTATTGGCTCTGAATCTCGCGTTGGCCGAAGGCTTGCGCGCCTTGTGCTTCGCCCGTGTTGGTCGCGGTGGTCGCATTGGGCGTTGGTGCGGGCGGTGCAGGAATGGTCGCTTGTATCTTGATGCCATCCGATGGTGCGCCGGGCGCGGGAATCGGCACTGGCTGCGCGACAATGGGTGCAAGGCTCGGCGGTTTCGGGCTGGTCGGCTCAGATGATGTCGCCGTTGCAGCGTTCACCGGCAGCGGTTTGACGGCGATGAGCTTGGCCGGTGGCGCTTTGCTGGCAGCGGTATTGGGAGCGCCCACTTTAGGAGCGCGCGACAGCAGATTCACATCGTCAGCGGTTTTCGGGTCATACTGCATGCGGCTTGGATCAAGGCGCTCGGCTCTTGGCGGGTTGCGTAACGGCAGGGCGGGCGCAGCGGGTGCAACTTCGGTAATCATCACCAACTCGCTGCGCGGTTGTTGTGGACGAGGTGATGCGAAACGTTTCAACAAATCGAGGCGAACGATTGCGCCGTAAAAGATCAAATGCCCGATGACCGAGAGAGCAAACAATTTGACAAGCTTGCGGTCACGGTTATCAAGCCGTGAATAGAATGACCCGGTGGCGGCTTCGTCCGTGATGTATTTGTCCAGAACTTTGAGCACTGTGCTGATAGTTTATCGTTTTCGGTTTTCGGTTGCTAGGTTTCTCTTTCCCATTTCGAGTTTGCCGAAAGGGCCGGAAGCAACGTCGGGGCAATCATCTGTTGGCCAGCGTGTTGAACTCTCTGCGAATTGGTTTCATATCAATCGAACCGATCTTCGGATGCACACGATTGGTGAGCAAAACGAAGGCGCGCGCGCGCGTCGGGTCAATCCACACGCTGGTTCCGGTAAACCCTGTATGCCCGAAGGCCGTCGGCGCAAAAGTCGCCGCCGCCGAACAGTCGGGCGTCGCCGCCAACAGCCAGCCGATGGAGCGCGCATCGCCGCGCCCGCGCGTAAAGTTTGTCGTAAAAAGAGTGAGCCATTCCGGCTTCAGGAGCCTGCTTGCGGGCAGAAATTGATTGGCAAGCCAGAAGACTTCGCGCGCCGTCGAAAAGAGCCCCGCGTGTCCGGCTACGCCATCAAGGAAGTAGGCATTGCCATCGTGAACCTCGCCCCATGTCTGTGACGGAGTGAACGGATGATGCGATTCGGGAAGAGAAGGCGAAGTGGTGAAGTGGTGAAGGGGTGAAGGGGTGAAAGGGTGAAGGGGTGAGGGGATTCGTTGTCTTTCGGACAGAGCGTCTGCCTCTGCCAGGCGCTCTCTTTCGTTCGATAACTGGCTTTCGACGGTGGCGCGTTCATGCAGACGCCCATGTTCGGTAGAGGCAACCTCACGAATCCGCTGGCGCGGCGGATTGAACATCGTTCGCTTGAGCGCCAGCGGCTCGAATATCTCTCTTTGCGCGAGCGCATCGAATCGCTGGCCGCTGAGGCGTTCGAGGAGAAAGCCGAGTAAGATGAAGTTCAGATCGCTGTAGACCACAGGCGGTTCGGTTTCGCCAGACCCGGCTTCATCAGCAAGGCGCGCGATAGCAGACACGACACCATCGCGTGCGGTGACTCGGTTGTAGAGCGCCGCCCAAGCGGGCAATCCCGATGTGTGGGTGAGCAACTGCTTGAGGGTGAATTTATGGTTCGCCTTCTGCGCATCGAACTCAGAGAGGTAAGCGGCAAGCGGCGCATCGAGATCGAGCAGACCGCGCGCCGCAAAGATCGTCGCTACAAGCGTCGTAACCAGTGGTTTGGTCAACGAAGCCAAATCGTAAATCGTGTCGGTTGTCGCAGCGATGCGTTCCGGTTCGACGACCGCTTGACCGAGCGCGTCTTCAGCCATGATCGTGCCGCTCTCGCCAATCGCATATTGCGCGCTTGGAAATGCGCCGCGTTCGATCTGCGTTTGCAGATAGGCAGAGAGTTTGTGAGCCACCAATCTCATGTTGTTTGTACACTGACTGCAACGAACTCTGACATCCGGCTACGCTTCTGCTTCAGGCGTTGAGGGCAGCAAACCGGCGTTGGCGCGCAGCTTCATAGAGCAGGATTGCGGCGGCGGCGGCAACGTTGAGCGATTCAACCGATTCAGCCATGGGAATGTGCAGGAATTCGTCGGCGTGCGAAGAGAGGTCATCGGATACGCCGCTTGCTTCTCGTCCGAGTATTAATGCAAGCGGAGAGGTCAACTCCGCTTCCGCATAGATGCGAATGGGTTTGGCAAGCGCCGCGTCTTCGAGTACGCCTTCCGGTCGTGAAGCGTCCGGGTAAGAGGCGATCATTTTGATCTGCCGCTCGCGGCACAAAGCGATGATGTCCGCCTGTTTGGCGTGAGTCGCAATGGGCAATCGTAACGCCGACCCCATTGCGGCGCGCAGAGCTTTGTGATTATACGGGTCAACCGTATCGGCAGTCGTGATAAGCGCCGTCGCTTGGGCAGCTTCGGCGGTGCGAATGATGGAGCCGAGGTTGCCGGGGTCTTGCAATCGGTCTGCAATGACGATCAATTGCGGCGTCGAATCGAAGACCTCCTCAAGATCAAAGTAAGGGCGTCCGACCAGCGCCGCGATGCCCTGCGGATTCTGCGTTTCGGTGAGGGCTTCCATGATTTGGCGGGTGACGTGCGCGCCGCGACAGTGGACGGTTTGCAGGGCGTCGCGCAAGCTCATTCCGCGCGGCGTTGTTTCCATCTCTGAGGTGAAGGCGATGGTTTCAAAATGGACGCCGGTTTTGAGGGCGTCTTCGACCAGACGGACGCCTTCGATGAAGATCAAATGGCTTTCGCCGCCCGCGCGCACGCGGCGAAAACGTTTGACCAGAGGGTTCTGCCGACTTGTAATCTTTTCAACCAGCATGGGTGACAGCGAGACTATAGCATAAATCGCGGCTGCCGCTTGCCGGTTATCGTTACCCGACCAACTGTCTGACGAAGACGCAGAGGGGGTTGCTCTGCAATCGGCAAGCGTTTCGCTTTTCTAACCGGCAACCGACAACTAACCGTCGAAAGAATTTCCCCGCGCAAGTTGACAACCAAACCAGTGAGCGTATGCTATGCACTTGGAACGGCAGCCCAAAGCCGCCTTTGATCTGCGTATATCAATCACACGACCTCAATGAAAACAGACCCCACAACTTCGCAGCCATCCGCAGCCACGCCGACCGGGGGACGTGTGCGCGTCGTCGTTGCGACAACCGTGATGTTGTCGTTCATTTCGTTTTGGCGAGCCGCAGCCATTGTACTCAACGATCTCGGCTCGTCGGCTTTTTACGTCGGCGGCATTGCCGAAAAAGCGGTGGGAAAATCCGCCCCTTGGTTTATTCTCGCCGTGATGTTACTGAGCGCGGCGGTCTGTGCGCTCTACATCGAATCGTCTTCGATGTTCACGCGCGGCGGCGTCTATCGTGTTGTCAAAGAAGCGATGGGAGGGACGCTGGCGAAGTTGAGCGTCTCGGCTTTGCTCTTCGATTTCATCCTGACAGGCCCTATATCGGGCGTCTCGGCAGGTCTCTATTTTGCCGGGTTGATGAATGAAATTTTGCCGCGCGTCGGGTTGCATTTTCATTTGCCGACGGAACTAACGGCGATGATCTTTGCCATCGTCGTGACCTTGTACTTCTGGCGGCGCAATATCAAAGGCATTCATGAATCGAGCGACGACGCGCTCCGCATTATGTATATCACGACCGTGATGGTTGTCATCATGATCTTGTGGAGCGTCTTTACGATCATCGAACGCTATAACGAAATCCAAATGCCGCCGCTGCCGTTGCCGCACAATCTGAGCTTCTCGCCCGAAGCGCTCGGCTGGCTGCGTCCCGCAAGCTGGTTTGTCAAAGACGGCGACCACTACCGTTTGGCCAACGAGGCCAATATGATTATTGGCGCGATTGGCATGTTGATCGCCTTCGGCCATTCGGTGCTGGCGATGAGCGGGCAAGAGACGCTGGCGCAAGTCAATCGGGAGTTGGAATACCCAAAACTGAAGAACCTCAAACGCGCGGCGTTGGTAATCTTCATCTACTCGATGCTCTTCACTTCGCTGGTCTCGTTCTTTGCCGTCGCTATCATCCCGGACGAGTCGAGGCCGCAGTATTTGGACAATCTGATCTCCGGGTTGACCCTGAACTTCGTCGGGCCGACTTACTTGAAGTTATTGTTTCAAGCCTTTGTCGTCATCGTCGGCTTTTTGATGTTATCGGGAGCCGTCAATACCGCAATCATTGGCTCAAACGGGGTGCTCAATCGCATCGCGGAAGACGGGGTGTTGACCGACTGGTTTCGCGCTCCGCACAAGCGATACGGCACAACCTATCGCATCGTCACGATCATCGTGGTGTTGCAAGTGCTGACTATTATCGGCTCGCGCGGCAACATCTTTTATCTCGGTGAAGCCTATGCCTTCGGCGTGATTTGGAGCTTTACCTTCAACGCCATCGCTACGGCAGTGCTGCGCTTCAAACGGCGCGAAGGGCGCGAATGGAGAGTGCCGCTCAATATCCGCTTCGGGTCAACCGAGATACCGCTCGGTTTATTAGTGATTGCTTCGTTGCTCGCCTCCATCGCCTTGCTGAATCTGCTCACCAAAGAGGTCGCAACCATTTCCGGCCTCTTGCTGACGCTGCTGTTTTTCACTCTATTTTCCGTCTCCGAGTATCGAAACCGGCGGCGACTCGACAGCACCATGGCCAAGCTCGACCGCTTTCAGTTGCAGCATAGCGAGACAGTAGACCAAACCACCGTCGGCGCGCGCGCCGGTTGTGTACTGGTTACGGTGCGCGATTACAACACCCTGTCACAACTCGAACGCGCGTTGGGCGTCACGAACACCGAAGAGCAAGACATCGTAGCGATGACGACGCGACTGGTTACCGGGCCCGATGCCGGTGACCGCGATATTTACGATGCCAATATCTTGACCGAATACGAACAGAAACTCTTCACGCAGGTCGTCGCGCTGGCCGAAAAGCATGGCAAGCCGGTTGATCTGCTCGTCGTACCGGCAAACAACGTCTTTGACGCGGTGGCGCAAACGGCGCTCCGGCTCGATGTGGCGGAGATCATCGCCGGACGGTCGTCGAAGATGACCCCACAAGAGCAAGCGCGCGAACTCGGTCGCTCATGGGAGAAGTTGCCGACGCCGCCGCGCCGTCAGGTGAAGTTCAAGATTACCGGCGATGACGGCAGCGAACACGTCGTCTACCTCGGCGCACACGCACCGGCGCTCACCGAAGATGACGTGACCATGATTCACAAAATCTGGTTGAAGGTCAGTCAAGTGCCCGGTCGCCGCCGCGTGCATCACCGCGATGTGGTGCGTGTCGCGCTCAATCGTTTGGAACGCGATCTGCGCGGCCAATCCGATGTGATGCTCGATTTCTACAAGCTCGAACAAGAGGAAGAGCAAGGCAAAGCGCGCGGTCAGACCAATGATAGGAAGCGCAAATAGATATATGAGGAGCTTGCCATGTCCATAGTGGAGCAGATCAATCGCCATATAACCGAAGCGATGAAAGCCAAGCAGGCCGAGCGCCTGAGCGCCTTGCGATTGGTTAAAACGGCGCTCAAGCTGCGCGAAACTGAAACCGCTGGCGCACTCGATGACAGCGAAGCGATCAAGGTGCTTAACACTCTCCTCAAGCAACGCCGCGATGCTGCTGAACAGTTCCGCGCCGCTGGACGCGAAGAACTCGCCAGCAAAGAAGAGGGCGAAGCCGCCATCATTCAATCCTACTTGCCCGCTGCGGCCAGCCCCGACGAGATGCTTGCCGCCGTCGTCGAAGCCATCTGCGAAACCGGCGCATCATCGGCTAAAGATATGGGCGCGGTGATGAAGGCCGTGCGCCCGAAACTCGAAGGCAAGACGGTTGACGGCAAGGCTTTGAGCGATTTGGTTAAAGCGAAGTTGAGCGAATCGTCTTCTGCAAGCTAGGATCGCCGATTGATGAGGCTGGCAACGAAGCCTGCGCCGAAACCGTTATCAATGTTGACCACCGTCACATTCGAGGCGCAAGAATTCAACATGCCGAGCAACGCGGCAATCCCGCCAAACGATGCGCCGTAGCCAATGCTTGTCGGTACGGCGATCACTGGAACCGAAACCAATCCGCCAACCACCGAAGGCAATGCGCCTTCCATTCCGGCGACTACGATTATCACCCGCGCCGCATCGAAATTCGCCTTCGCTCCGAATAGACGATGAATGCCCGCAACGCCGACATCGTAGATGCGCGCAACGCGATTGCCCATCACGGTGGCGGTGATGGCGGCCTCTTCGGCAACCGGAATGTCCGATGTGCCCGCCGAGATGATGGCAATCTCGCCCACCCCGCGTTCGGTCGGGTCGCGCCGCACCGAGATCATGCGCGCTTGGCTATGAAACTCGGCTTCGGGGGCGAACGGTAAGAGGCGCGTGAAGACCTCTTCGGTCGTTCGTGAGATCAGTAGGTTGGCGCTATGGGTCAGAATGCGCTCGGCAATCTGAAGAATCTGCTCTGCGGTCTTGCCATTTCCAAAAATGACTTCGGGAAAACCGATGCGCAGCTCGCGGTGATGATCTACGCGGGCGAAGTGCAAATCTTCGTAGGGCAAGCGCGCCAGTCGGTCAACCGCTTCCTCAACGCTGACCTTGCCGGTGCGCGCCGCTTCAATGAGTTGTTTCACCGTCTCGCGATTCACGGCAGGGATTCTATCACAGCGCGTAGGGTCGCAGTGATCGAGAGCGCAGGAGCAGGGCAAAGCAGCACGGACAGGTCGCCTAATCGGTTATGGGCAGAGGTCGGCGAGCCTCAGCGGTGATGAACTGGCTTGCTGCATCCCGCAGTTTTATTGAAGGGATGCAAGCCAGATTTTTACTGAGACACGGCCTTTGACCAGGCACGGGAATGGTCGCAGACCGCCTCTCCGGCAACATTACGGGGAGAGAAGGTAGAGAATAAGGGATAGGGTTCTGTTGGCTCTATCCCTTACCGAAGAGCTTTCGATTAGCCTTCTTTCACCATTGACCAGACAGCGTAGTGGCCGCTTCTGGAGTCGCTGGACGGACAAGCAGGGAAGGTATCCCCGCTCTTGAAGAAGAGGACGACAGCGTCGTGGTTGTTACTTATGTACGGCCCAGTCGCTTGACACTTTTCACCGGTTTTCCCGCTCATACCAATTTCTCCTTAAGGTTAGAGGTTAGCTTCTTACAGAGCGGCTTCGGTTCGCAGCTCTGTCACCCTGAGCACGGATTTTCCTGCACCTTCGCCAGCCGCCGGTCGCAAAAGCATTCAGCCGACGAGGGTGAGACGGTCGGGTTCGAAACCCGCGAATGCGGCGGCAGCGCCGTTGCCCTCTCTGCGGCGACGCCGCCGGTTGATTGCGTCGCCGACACGGTTACGGCGACAAAAAATCATCTGCCTGTTACGTCCCCGGCGGCTGAATGATAGGCCGCCAACTCCAGGGGAATCGGAGATCGCTCAGGTGCAGATCGGTATTCTTCTTGCGCAATTCCCGTATGTACTCCAACGGGCGTTGCGACAAAGGGTATTTCGCTAAGAGGTTATCGCGTTCGCGTTGCCCTGGTTTATAGAGCTTCTCTTTGTTGCCGCAGGTCGTCAGTTGGTCAGCCGTCCGCACCAGAAACTCCAACGCATTCTGATAGGGCTCAGCCTGTGGCAACTCGCGCTGTTCGGCCAGCCGATTCCACGTCTCAAAGATTTTGTCGGTCGCTTCATACTCGGCCTGCGTCATCTCAAACCGCACGATGATGTTTTTGGTCTTCTCGCGCTTCTTGTCTTTGACGCGCAATTCGACAGCGACCTGCTCATACAGTTCAGCCGGGATCTCTCCGAAGACGGGCGCGGGTTGGCCGGATTCATCGGCTTTGAGGTAAACCCCCAGAGCGCGGGATTGGGCCTGCCGCCCGTCGAGCAGCGTCCACATCACGAATACGGGCTCATTTTGTGAAGCCGCCGCTATGCGGGCGGCAAAGGTCAAAAAGTAGAGCCGCGTCTGCTCGCGCATCCACTGGCCCTGCTCGCCAGTTGCCGGATTGCGCGTCGTGAAATGATCGTCGCCAAAGGCGGTAATCTCCAAAACGGTTGTGCCGACGGGAAACGCATCGTTGCCGCGGTCGGCGGTGAAGACAACGTGTTTGGGCGTCTCCGGCGTGTCCAGCGTATAAGTGACAGAGGTGAGCATCTCGAAATCTTGCGGAAGCGCGTCTTTTGCGTAACCGAGCAGCGTGACTGAGCCCTCCGGCGCGAAATCGAAATAAGTCTGTGTCCTCTCGGTCATCTGTTGTAGCTTCCACAAACCCACGATGCTGAAAGGGCAGACCGGTTTAGCAGGAAGCTTGGCAGTCACTTGACCGACTGCCAAGCTGTTCGCTGTCAGATATGCCAGCATGAGCAAATAGAGAACGATTTGTCGCTTCATCTATTACCTCTCCCTCCGGCGCGTCCCCGCTCATTGAGCCGTAATGCGTGAATCGAGCGACTAGCGCGCTTGTCGTCGCAGCCCCCGCTCGGTCTCGTAAAACTTCGCATCGGGAATGTGCAGCGCTTCGTTGAGCCGTCGCAATTCTTTGAAGTAGAGAAAGGGAATGCGGGTGAACGGATTATCATCGCGCTTCGAAGACGAAGAGATATGATCGTTGAGGCTCCAATCGAGACTGTACAACTTGATCGTCTCGCCGCACTGGTTGAGGCTTTCCGTCACTTGTTTGACCAGCAAAATGTTATCCATATAGAGGTCTGGATATAACAATTCGCCATCGCGCGCGCGCCGTTCCCACGTCTGTACAATCTTCAGCCCCCGTTCATATTGCGCGCCGGTGATTTCCAGTCGCAACATCACCTCTGTCGCTTTTGGTGACTCTTTCATAAATTGCTTTATGGTATCGGCAGGTATCGTGCCGAAGGCCCATTTGCCGCCCTGGTCGTAAATTCCGGCGGCGTCTATCTGGGTTTCCTGCCGGTTCATTTTAATCATCATCGGAAAGGTCGGGCCGCTATCGTCATAGAAGGTTCCCATACGTCCGACCAAGACCATGAAATAGCGATGGGGTTCGACTCTGACCCAGCGCATGGGCGGCGCTCCGGGTTTAACGACGGTTAGGAAGGCGTCGTTATGGGCAATGATCTCCAAAGCGGTTGTGCCTTCAGCGAAGTCTCCGGCGGCCTTGCTGGCTTTGACCAGAATCACCTTCGGCGTCTTGGCAGCATCGAGCGTATAGACAGCTCTGGCAATCTCTTTCAGACTTGCGCCCGACCCCGATGGCATCAGCACAGTGAGTGTGGCATCCGAGGCGAAGCGATAGAGCGGCTGGTTGATCTGATCGGCTTTCTCTGCTCTCCACGTGCCGACGATCTTGAACTCGCAACCTTTCTGACCGAACGTCGTTGCGGGAGCCGCTAACCCGATGAGCACAAATGAAGTGATAAGCACAAATCGTTTCATCGCACCCTCCTTGAGCGAACGGGTTGGGAATGGGGGCAGCCTGTGTTGAGCAACCCCCATTCTGAATTGGAGAACGGCCATGAGTTGGAAGCCGCGACCGGTTGGGCTTCCCTCCCGAGCCCGTTATCAAACGATCTTCCGATACCCGTAGGTCTTCACTTCTTTATCAATCTTCTCCTGAAGCTTGCGATTCTCCTCCAAAATTTGCTCTCGCGTTTTTGGCGGGTCAGCCCAAGAGACTTTCTGCAGGATCGAGTACAGACTGGCCGACGGATCCACGTGAAGCCAACGGTTGGTTGCATCGTTGATGATGCGAAGCGACGAAGTGTGTGAGTACAGGTCTGTATCCGCCGCCAGATGATTGATGGCGAAGAGCCTGTAGCGAATGGTTTCGAGATCATACGGATCGCCGGTCAAGAACGTCCAGCCCGGCAACAATGCCCCATGCATGTCTGCATAGTTCTTGAGGGCTGCCGGGTCGTCCTCGTCCGGTTTGATGGTCATCGAATACATGAACAGGTCTTTCCCCATTCGATCCCTCAGGGCTTCATGCACCTTGATCAGGTTGGCGGTGATGAGGGGACAAGCCCCCTCGCAGGTGGCATACATCAAGTTGATGATTACCTGCTTGCCCTTGATCAGGTCATCGTAGAAGCGGACAGGCCTGTTTTCATGGGTGCGTAGCAAGGCATTGGTGAAGATTTTCGGCCCCGGCGACCCCGGATGAGGCACGCCTTGTTTGAGCACAACCGGAGCATCCGATGCCTTGTCGCTGGTAAGTCTGGCGAACAACATCCTCCGCTTCATTAGCCCAAATCCTCCTTCCGATACAGCGGCGGCAAGCCCATGGCGATGCGGTCGGCATTGATCTTCTCTCTGCCTTTCCGCAGTTCGGCCATGCTCTCGACCACATCCCACCGAACCATCATGAAGGCGTCTTCGTGGTTCATGTTGTGGCAGTGAATCAGGTAGCGACCGACGAAGTCGCGGAAGGCCAGACGGATTCTCAGCCGATCTTGCCCGGCAACCGGATAGACGTCCCGGCGTGCGTTGCTGCCGTCTTCCCACGGGAACAACGCGATGGGAACCCGGTTCGCAGGCAAACATCCGGTTGCGCTCGGAACGCTGCATCGGGTGCGTTCGAGAATGCGCCCTTCTTCCAAGTGAATGTGCACGGGATGCAGCCAATTGCCTGCCAACGTGTCGTTGCGGATGATCCACTCTTCTGTCGAACCTTTCAGCACGACGTGGTCAACACGGTTGGCATCAAACGGCAGGTCTGTATCCACATGGTTTTGATTATCCTCTGGAACCGCTGAGTGCGAGATGCGGAAAGCATTCGGGCGACCGGGGATGAAGCGGAACCCCCACTCAAAGGGCGCGCCGGGTTGGGCAGCCGGGATGGGCGGCAATTCCACTAACGTATCGGGAATGGGCGGCGTATCGGGAATGATCGTGTTGCCGATGACATCGAAGCGCATCATGACTGTGCCAATCGGCAGGCCGGGCGCCGGATCGGGCGGCGTTGGCGACGCCACGAACTGCGGCGTCTGGGTATTCTCTTTCAGATAGACCGACTGGCCAACCGAGAACTGGCTGAAGTCAATCACCACATCGGCGCGCGAAGCGACGTGCACCTCCAACGTGGTGGGCGTGCTGGCGGCGCTGACTGTGGCCGGAGTATGGAGGAAGTTGCCGTCAATGGCGACAACGGTCATCGGTTTTTGCGCGCCGTCGGGGCCGTGAAGGGAGAGGTTAAACGGCAAGACGACGCCCGAGTTGATGATGCGGAAGCGGTATTTGCGGCGTCTGACCTGAAGTTTCGGCTGAATCTTGCCGTTGACGATGAACTTGTCGGTGGACGGAGCCCCTGCGCCCACTACCTGAAACGCCTCCGTGCGCCCAGCCACCGGGTCTGTGGCACAGAATCTCTTCTGAGCTAGGAAGAGCGGGAAGTCTGTGATGCCGTAGAGAGAGGGCAGTCGCAGCGAACCCGGCGTATTGAACTCCCAAGGCGGATCGGTCTGATCATAGACCAAATACACGCCGTTCATACCCAGATAGTTATTGTTGGCCGTCTCTTGCTGAAGGTGATCGTGATACCAGAAGGTATGCATAGCTTCGCGCGGGTCGCCTTTGGGAAACCCTCCGAAGTCATCAATGCCAGCGTAGGCATTGGCATAATGGTTGTCTTTGAACAATCCGGTATCGAAGAAGTCACCCGCGAATCCATCGCTTTCAGACGCCGTGTGCCCGTTGTGAAGGTGGACAGTCGTTTTGTTCGTGCCAAAGCTTGTGGTCACCGTTGGCAAGCTGTTTTTGAAGCGCACCAGCGACGGAACACCGTAGGCGTTGAGAATGGTTGGCCCCGGATACTTGCCATTGAATCCCCAGATATAGGTCGGCAAAAAGTCGCTGTGGAATTGATGGGTCGAGGCTCTGCCTTCCAGCAGATAAGTGACCGAAGGGTTGAACTCCTCCCAACGTTGATGGGGCGCACGCGCCGCCTCGCCACCGGCGATGTTAGCGTTTTTGGTTGGCAAAGGGTTCAGGAACTGCGGTATGGCAACAGGGGGAACCGGCAGGTTGTCAGCAAATGGCGTGTGTGGCGGACTCTGCGGTACTGGGGTCGGAGCGCAC
This sequence comes from uncultured Clostridia bacterium, assembly GCA_964468725.1. Taxonomy (GTDB): domain Bacteria; phylum Acidobacteriota; class Blastocatellia; order UBA7656; family UBA7656; genus CAYXVU01. The sequence continues at coordinate 34,029 of CAYXVU010000013.1, read as the reverse complement.
AGTACCGGTTCTGCCACTGCACCCTGTGCCAAGACCGAAGACTTCCTTGATGTCAGTATGGTCGGGCTCAAAACAGTCACAGCCCCGGCTGCCGCGCCCATTTTGAGCATGTCTCTTCTGGTGAATTGAGGTTTCCTCTTATCCTCTCGTTTAGGCATAGAATCTCCTTATCACCCTGCAAAGGGTTCTGGTTTAACCTCGGTGGTAAGTGAATCAGGTCGAAAGCAAGGGCGCGCCGGATATTTCCATCCGACCACGTTGCCTTAGCCCTTCGTTCAGCACGCAAGGACCGCTAGTGCACAACACGGCATTAACGGGATGATCTTACTTGCAAGTCCGGCAGGAACTTGCAAAACCGTTGGAATCTTCCACTGAATGAGTGCCGACTACTGAAATGGTAAGGATCGCCACTGAATTCGGTTCTAGGTAAGAGGCGAGCCGACACAACCGGCAAAGAGGGCTGACCCGCCTCGAGGCAAGTAATTCTGTACACACGTTGGCTCTGCCGAACTCGAAATGTTTATGAGGTTATGGTGAGGTTACACGTTAAAAATTTAAAAACGTGTTGGCGAATAAAATCTTCGAGGATTGTTTGGGACGTTTAGCAAAACTGATTACTAAAAGCGGAACGCAGAATATCACCGTCGTTTTTGAGTGTCAAGAAAATAGATGGGTAGGTTATCGGAAACCGAGAATTTGGCCGATCAGTGATTGCCCATCACGCTGAATGGGGTCTATACCGAGTCTCCCAATCACCCTGTCAAACCGAGCGAACGCTCGCCCTTCGCAACGATGAAGGGTTTCGGCCCCACAGCCCGCATATCGTCCCTGCCAATTGACAAGCAAAACCGCGGCGGACTATCGTTCCTCTCACGATGAACGCCTTTCGATTCATTCTTGCGCTTCTCTTTTTGGCCATTAGCAGCGTAGCGCAGACTCCGCAGACGCATTTGAAGGTTGGCGACAAAGCGCCGGACTTCGCTCTGCCGAATGGCGATGGCAAACTGGTGATGCTCTCTGAGTACACGACGCGCATGCCGGTCTTGGTCATCTTCTATCGCGGCTTTTGGTGAGGCTCGTGTACCGTACAACTCACCAGGCTGGCTGAGGATTATGAAAAGATCAAACAGGCGGGCGCGGACTTAGTGACGATCAGCGCCGATGAACAAAACTACGCTTGGTCAATGTCGCTAACGACGGGCGCTAAGTATCAGGTGCTTTCGGACGCAGATCGCAAGATCATCAAAGCCTACGGCGTCTTCAATGAAAAAGAGCATAGCGGCATCGCCCATCCATCGGTCTTCCTCATCGATCAGACCGGTGTGATTCGGTTCATCTACGTCGGCAAAGATGGCGCGGACAGACCGGACGATGAACTTTTGCTGAACGAAATCAAAAAAGTCAGTGCGGCAAAATAATCGGGCGCATCTCTAATTGTAGTAATCGCGCTCGCGCTGATACCACGGCGGCTCCGGCTTCTTCCGCAGAATGAAGGCCAACGCCAATCCGGCAACAAAGCCACCGATGTGCGCCATATAGGCGACGCCGCCCCCTCCGGTCTGCGCCGTATTGTCGGTAATCGAGCCTAACTGACCGAAGAATTGCAGGACAATCCAGAGGCCTAAAACGATGATGGCGGGCAACTCCAATACGGTCAGCACTAAAAAAGTCGTCAGCACGCGAATGCGATTGTGCGGAAACATAATGAGGTAAGCGCCTAAGACTCCGGCAATCGCCCCTGAAGCCCCCAGCGTCGGAATCACCGAGTTCGGATCCAGCACTACCTGCGCCAGCATGGCCACAATCCCGCAAACCAGATAGAAGATCAAAAAACGCAGATGGCCGAAATTGTCTTCGATATTGTCGCCGAAAACCCAGAGGTAAAGCATATTGCCGATGATGTGCATGAAGCCGCCGTGCAAAAACATCGAAGAGAAGATGGTCAACCAAATCGGGAATGGGCCGGGCATCTGCGGAATCATCTGCCCGCCGGGCAACGGCTGTGGCCGCACCAAATCCACGCCATGGGTAATTTCATAGGGCACCGCCGCATAGGCCAAAGTAAAGGTATCGCCGCGCAGCAATTGCAGGGCGAAGAGCAGTACATTGATCGCCACAAGCGTATAGACCACAAACGGCGTCTGACGATTGGCGCGGTTTTCATCTCCTATCGGTATGACCATGGCAACCTCTTTCAGTAGAATCCCGGAATCCGCCATCAGGATAGCAGATATTCCGAATGGCGAACTCCC
>CAYXVU010000013.1:20282-31677 GCA_964468725.1 uncultured Clostridia bacterium | reverse complement strand
TTATCGCCCGCTCCACCGCAATTTGGTTCGCAGGATTTCAAAGTAATCACGATCTTTTGGACAGATTGTGTTAAAGGTGTTGGAACTGCGCTGAATGCGGATGCGGTCGCCATTTTGCAGTCGCACATTTAAGCGTCCGTCAGAAGACAGCGTCACTTGCTGTTTGCGAGCATTGATTTGCAAGGTAATCTCTGCCGTGTGCGGCAGGACGAGCGGACGATTGGTCAAGGTATGCGGGCAGATTGGACAGAGGACGATGGCTTCGGCGACCGGCGAAATGATCGGGCCACCGGCTGACAGGTTGTAGGCCGTCGAACCCGTTGGCGTAGAGACGATCAGCCCATCGGCGCGATAGGTCGTCACTTGATGGGCGCCAACCCATGTGCTGATGTCAATGATCCGCGATGTCGTGGCTTTGGCAACTACAACTTCATTGAGCGCCGCATCTTCGGCAATCATTTCGTCGTCGCGCAGGACGTGCCAATCCAGCATCATACGCGGTTCGATTTGATAATCGCCGTTGGCCAAATCGTCGAGCGCTGGTAGTAATTCATCTACGGTGAATTCGGTCAAGTAGCCGAGCGTGCCCAGATTGATGCCGAGTACCGGTGTGCCTTTGCCTTTGATCAGCCCGGCAGCAGCAATCATCGTTCCGTCGCCGCCCAAAACGATGATGACTTGCGATTGAGAGATGATCTCCTGATGCGAGGCGAGGAGGGCTCCGGGTATGGGCGTCCGCAAGCGGTCATTAACGTACAACGAGAGCTGACGGTCAGCCGCCCACTGAGCGATCTGTAAAGCGAGTTTGATGGCGCGCGGTTCGTCGGGCTTGCTGATGATGCCAATCTGTGATGGCGGATCGTAAGCCACAAATGAACCCTTTCAATCACTCATGAGCAGCCAGTGGCCAGATTGGCATCCCGATAACAAAGTCGCCGGATTCATAGGCAAGGTGGTCAGACCGCAGTGCTTGCCCCCTGACTCCAATTGTTGACGGCTACTTACTGACTGCTGGCTACCGGCACCCAGAGCAAAGCGCAGCGCGTGACCTTGATATTGCCAGGTTGCAAGCCGATCTCAAAAATGTCGTATTCGTTGGCCAGCGAGTTGTATTCTTCATACAGATGGCGCAAGCCCTCGCTGGCTTCTTGCTCTAGCCGATTGAGGTCTTCGACCAGTTCTGCCGCATCCCAAGGCGAGCTTTCCGGCAAGCGTTTGGGTTCGGCAGCGCCAAAGACGGCTCCCGCTAAGGTAGAAAACATGGTCGCCAAGCGATTTTCACTCTCGAATAGGTAGAGCTTCTGCGACATAAAGCTCTCGAAGCTGAGGTCTTCCGGTTGAAGGGCTTGTTGAGCATTGGCTTGACGAATCTGTTCGAACCGCAACTCGAACTTATTGCGCAACTGCTTCAACTCCGGCTCGACGCGGCTCAAAGCGGCTTCGGCTACGCTTGAGAGAAAATCTTCCAGCCGCTCCTCTGGCATGGAGAAGAGGCCGAAGACCGGATTGAAGTAAACGCGCAGGCGCTCCGTGCGCGCCAACTGATCAATCAATTCCGCTTGGTATTGGCTGAGATCGGAGTGGGTCGTGACGTACTTCCCCTGCTGATAGCGCATATCGGAGGGCGGCGGCATGGAGACCAGCAGGCCTTCGTCGACGGAGACCGCCGATTGATCCCAATCTATGGCGAGGCTGCTCTCCGGCAACCAAGCAGTGTAGGTGCGCTCTTCTGAATGATTGAGTCCAGCGCGCAGGCTACGGAAACAGACGGAGCACTCGACCAGAGTTGCCGGACGATAGATAAGTTCGTCCGACCGGCTGAGGGCGTTGTGAGGTACGAACCAGAGCTCTGCAACACCTTCGATGTGCAATTTCGATGGGGCGTGTCCGCTCATAAACCGTGTCACATATCGAGAGCAGCGTGAGGAATGAGCAGAAAGATTGCGGGAGGTATGAGGCCGTTTCGACTACCGTCTGCACTTCCGTCACGCGCCGGCCTCGCGGCTGGCTTACTCGTTCGTCTTTGCCGCCTCGGCTGATTCAGGCAAGTCGGCTTTGTAATATAAAATGCGACTACAACTTTCGCAGGTAACCAGTTCATCGCCTTTGCGAACGTCGCTGTAGATTTTTGGGCGCACCTTCATACGGCAAGCGGTGCAGATGCCGTCGCGAACTTCGGCCAGCGCCTGCCCGCGTTTGGTGCGCGACATCCTTTCATAGGTGGCGAAGAGTATATGCGGGACGCTGGCCGCCAGTTCGGCTCGCTGGGTATGCAAAGCGGTTGATCGGGCTTGCGCCGATTCGCTTTCCTGTTCCAACTCAGCAAACAGCGCCTCCAACTCGCCGCGCTTGCGCGCAAATTCGGGCGTCTGAACTTGCAATTGGCTGTCTTGCTTCTCGATCTCTTCCATCAATTTCAAGACTTCGGTTTCCAACGCCCCAATCTGTTTCTTCGCCGCATCAATCTCGCGAAGTACGGCAGCATACTCCTTCTCATTGCGCACGCGCATTTTGTCTTGCTGATACTTGTCGTGATGTTGCTGAGTGAGCGTGATTTCGGCTTCCAGATGTTTGCGGTCGTTGAGGTTTCGTTCGTGTGTGCTCTTTAACTCCAAGAACTCAGCGGCATCCTTCTCGAATTCGCTTTCCATTCTCTGCCGTTCAACGGGGATGGCGAACAGTCGGTCGGCTAGACGCTGTATTTCTAAATCCAGTTCCTGGAGCGCTATGAGCTGACTCAATTCAGGGCTCACAGGGTTCCTCCATTTTTTTTCACGGGCAAGTCTACACTATCAAAATTTGATGCACAAGCAGCCCACAACCCCGCCCGGTTTTATGCCTTCTGTTGAGCCGCAAACCGGTTCCGAGAGAATGATTGCCCGACTCGATTGACTACGCTAGAATGGCTTTACCGTCATTCGATATCACGCCGATGACGGAGAGAATTTTGCGGAGGAATTTATGAGATCGCTTTTGCTGCTCGCTCTTCTGGTTGCGCTCACCATCCCGGCGCTTTCGGCGCAAACGGTGCAACCCGCCCAACCGGATGAGGAACTCAAACCCCTGATCGAGTTGAAACTCACAGACCTAGAGGGCAAAGCCGTGCCCACCAGCCAGATCAAAGGCAACATTCTAGTGGTCGATTTCTGGGCGACTTGGTGCGGCCCCTGCATCGCCGAGATTCCGCACTACAACAAGCTGCAAGAGAAGTATGCCGACAAAGGCATGAAGATTGTCGGCGTCACCATGGCCTCGGGACCTGCCCCGAAAGTGAAGCCCTTCGTCGCTAAACATAATATGCAATATACCGTGCTGATGGGCGATGACGATCAGGGATACGATCTGCGTCTGATGGGATTTCCGACTACCTATGTGGTCACCCGCGACTGGAAAATCTTTCGCAAATACATTGGCGCGTCGGCGCGCAAGTCCGAGCAGATTGACGCCGATATTCAGAAGTTATTGGAGATGGAAAAACAATAATTGCACCGGCCTGATAGCAGAGGCGAGGAAGATTTAGCCTCTGCTGCTGGCCTTGCGCGTCTTCGCTGCCGGTTCCTTCGCCTTTGCCCGCCGCAACCGCGCGCCAATCATATTGCCATTCTGAAAAAAGTGCTCAACGCGCTTGGATAAGGTGTTGCGATGAATGCGCAACTCTTGCGCCGCTTTCGAAAGGTTGCCGTTTGTCCGTTCCAATACGGTGAGGATGAAATGCTTCTCAAACTCTTCCACAGCATCTTCAAACAAAATACCGTTGTGTACCATCTCTTTGACTAAAGCCTCTAGCCTGCTTTTCATAATTCGGGGTCTCCGAGTGATCGTGTTCTCGCCAAAAGGAATTATCTTTTCTCATGCCAGATTTGCTGAACCTGCAAATATCCGTCATAAAACCGCTCACGCATTTCGCTCGAAGTGAGGTACGAAATCAAACGCGTTCCTTCGAGCAAGACCGGCGCAAAGACCGAGTGCTCAACCGCCTCCAACTTCACCGGAAAAGCCGTCAACGCCAAATAGAGCGTCGAGCCAATCAACCAGCCGCGCAGCAATCCAAATCCTGCGCCCAACCAATGATCTACCCACGCCAACTGCGCCCGCTTGATCCCCTTGCGAAGCCAACGCGAAAACAGGCTGCCCGCCATTAACACCGCAACAAAGATCAGCGCAAAACCGAGAAGATTGGCTGCCCGAGCACTGGCCGCACTCCCCTCGAACAACATCGCAGCGTATTCATAGGTTTGTGCCGCAATGAGTAAGGCAACCAGTGCCGAGAGTAAGGCAATCGCCCCCTTGATCAGCCCCTTCCAATAGCCGAGCGCTATTGAAACTCCCACAATCAACAACACTACGTAATCAAGCAATGTCATGCGCGTTAGCAGATCGGGATTCGGATTCGGGATTTGGCCAGCCCGTTGCCCCTCTCAGGCTACGAACCCTTGATAAACTTGCCCTCGTTGCTCTTCCCCTCATTCTCAAGCTCTACGTCTGATTTCCCGGTTAACAATCGGTACGCTTCCAGATATTTTTCACTCGTTCGCTGTACGACCTCATCCGGCAATTCGGGCGCGGGCGGCTGCTTGTTCCAGTCGAGCGTCTCCAGATAATCGCGCACAAACTGTTTGTCGAAGGAAGGCTGCGCCCGCCCCGGACGATACGCCGATTGCGGCCAAAAGCGCGACGAATCGGGCGTCAGAGCTTCGTCAACCAACAGGATTTCGTCGTTCCATAACCCGAACTCGAATTTTGTATCGGCGATGATGATGCCGCGCTCTTCTGCATACGCAGCGGCGCGCACATAGAGACTGAGCGTCAACTCTTTGAGCTTGCGGGTCGTCTCCTCGCCTAATGTTTCGGCCATGTGGCGCTCACTGACGTTGATGTCGTGTCCGGCTTCGGCTTTCGTGGCGGGCGTAAAAATTGGCTCTGGGAGCCTATCTGACTCCTGCAAGCCTGCGGGCAACCGTACACCGCACACTTCCCTCGTTGCCTGATAATCTTTCCAGCCCGACCCTGACAAGTAGCCGCGCGCCACACACTCGAAGGGGAATACGGTTGTGCGCTTGACCAACATCGAACGCCCTTCCAACAGATCACGATAGGCGTGCAGCGCCGCCGGGTACTCATCAACCGCCGTCGTAATCAGATGGTTGGCAACGACATTTTTAAGAAAGTCGAACCAGAAGATCGAGAGTTGCGTCAGCACCGCCCCTTTGTACGGAATCGCGTTGGGCAAGACGACATCGAAGGCGGACAGGCGATCCGTTGCGACGATCAGCAACTGGTCTTCGAGGGCGTAGACATCGCGCACTTTGCCGCGTCGAAATAGACTGACATCCGGGAGAGTTGTTTCGCGTACCAGTTTAATTGTCGTATCTCTTTCCGTGAATTTTTTTCGACCATCTCGTCTCGCTCGCCGGTTTTGTGGTCGTTCGTTTTGAGGAAGTCGCGTAAGGCATCCCGCATTATTAGCATGGTCATGGGCAGTGTCAAGCAGGCGAGCCAAAAGGCTCAACTTTCCTTTCAAAAAATTTTGCGCGGACATTTTTTTCGCGCCTCCCACAGCCTGCTATACTCCCTCGCAGGCAACCGAGAAAGGCGAAGCATGAATTTTCAATTGGTGTCCGACTATCAACCGCAAGGCGACCAGCCGCAAGCCATCGCGCAGCTTGTGCGCGGCATCAAGGAAGGCGCAACCCATCAAGTGCTGCTCGGTGTCACCGGCAGCGGCAAAACCTTCTCCATCGCCGCCGTCATCGAGCAACTCAATCGCCCCATACTGGTGATGGCGCATAACAAAACGCTTGCCGCGCAACTCTATCAAGAATTCAAGACCTTCTTTCCCCACAACGCCATCGAGTATTTCGTCAGCTACTACGATCACTATCAACCCGAAGCCTACATCCCTTCGACTGACACCTATATTGAAAAAGAGGCGACCATCAACGAAGAGATTGATCGCTTGCGCCTCTCGGCAACCCGCAGTTTGTTCGAGCGCCGCGATTGCATCATCGTCGCCAGCGTCTCGTGCATCTATGGACTCGGCGACCCAGACGCCTACTACGGGCAAGTGATGATGCTCGAACGCGGCCAGCAACTCTCCCGCACGGCGTTGCTCAAAAGACTTGTCGAGATTCAATATCAACGCAATGATGCGGCTTTTGAGCGCGGTTCGTTTCGCGTGCGCGGCGACATCGTTGAAGTCTATCCGGTCTATCAAGACCGCGCCCTGCGCATCGAATTGTGGGGCGACGAGATCGAAGCCCTTTCGACCATAGACCCGCTGCTCGGCGAAGTCGTCGCCACCCACGAACGCTTGCCGGTCTATCCGAAAAGCCATTATGTGATGCCCGCGCAAACCATCAAACGCGCCATCAAAACCATCCGCGAAGAGCTCGAATGGTGGGAGCCACAGTTGATCGCACAAGGCAAAGCGCTCGAAGCCCAACGCCTGCGCCAACGCACGATGTACGACATCGAGATGCTCAAAGAGTTGGGCTACTGTCAGGGCGTTGAAAACTATTCGCGCCATCTGACCGGCAAACAACCGGGCGACCATCCGCCAACGCTGCTTGATTATTTGCCGCGCGATGCCATCGTAATGGTGGACGAAAGCCATCAGACCGTGCCGCAAATTCGCGGCATGTACGCGGGCGACCAATCGCGCAAACGCACGCTGGTCGAATACGGCTTTCGCTTGCCCTCGGCGATGGACAACCGCCCGCTCAACTTCGCCGAATGGGAAGAGAAGGTCGGCCAAGTTATCTTCATTTCAGCCACTCCCGGCCCTTATGAACTGACGAAGACCGGCGGCGAAGTCGTCGAGCAGGTGATTCGTCCGACCGGCCTGATTGATCCGGTCGTTGACGTGCGACCGGTTCGCGGACAAGTGGACGATCTGCTCAACGAGATCCGCGAACGCACGGAGCGCAACGAGCGCGTCTTGGTGACGACGCTGACCAAAAAGATGGCAGAGAATTTGACCGAGTATTATGCCGAAATCGGCGTCCGCGTTCGTTATCTGCATTCGGACATTCAAACCCTTGAGCGCATCAAAATTCTGCGCGATCTGCGGCGCGGCGAATTCGATGTGCTGGTCGGCATCAACCTGCTGCGCGAAGGGCTTGATCTGCCGGAAGTCTCGCTGGTGGCGATTCTCGATGCTGACAAGGAAGGCTTCTTGCGCTCCGAGCAATCGTTGATTCAGACCATCGGGCGCGCCGCTCGGAATTTGAACGGCACGGCAATTTTGTATGCCGACCGCATCACCGATTCGATGCGCCGCGCGCTTAGCGAGACGCAGCGTCGGCGCGAAAAGCAAGCGGCGTACAACACCGACCACGGCATCACGCCGCAATCAGTCGTCAAAGCGATTGATGCGACGCTGGTTTCGATTGTCGAAGCCGACTACTTCAAAATCCCGCTCGATTGGGAAGAGATCGAAGATTACTCGCACGAAAAACTCACCGAAACGCTGGCACGGCTCGAAGCCGAGATGCGCGCCGCAGCGGCAAAGTTAGAGTTCGAACATGCTGCCGAGCTTCGTGATAAGATCAAATTCTTGCGCGCCAGAGAGCTAGAGTTAAGGTGAAAGGAGAAGCACGATGAAAAGACCTGCGCCTCCGGGTCTGCTCACCGCCGTAGGGTTTGGTATCGGAACGCTGCGGGTCATGCCCGCATCACCTTAAGAAGAGCGGCTCACAGTTTTCTCGATCTCAAAAGGAGCGGAAGGACTGCGGTAATCAGATGCCATTCAACTTCATCACCGCTGGCGAATCGCATGGCAAAGGCTTAGTCGCCATCATCGAAGGCTTGCCCGCCGGACTTGGCGTTGACGTAACATTCGTCAACCATCAACTGTGGCGCAGGCAGCAGGGCTACGGTCGCGGCGGGCGCATGAAGATCGAACGCGATGAAGTGGAAATCCTCTCCGGCGTGCGACACGGCAAAACGCTCGGCTCGCCCGTCTCGCTGCTGATTCGCAATCTTGATTGGGAAAACTGGACGGAGGTGATGAACGCGGAGGCGCGCACCTTCGATGAAGAAAAACGGGCGCGGCGGGTCACTCGCCCGCGTCCCGGCCACACTGATTTAGCGGGCGGCCTCAAATATGACACTCATGATCTGCGCGACATCCTCGAACGCGCCAGCGCCCGCGAAACCGCTGCCCGCGTCGCCGTCGGCGCATTCGCCCGTTTATTGCTCAAAGAACTCGGCATCGAAATCGGCAGTCATGTTGCGATGATCGGCGGCGTGCCTGACATGCCGCTCACAGCGACGTGGGAGCAGATCATCGCGCTCACGGATGATTCCCCGCTGCGCTGCGTAGACGCAGAGGTCGAGCGACGGATGATCGCGCTCATTGATGCGACGAAAGAGGCGAAAGACACGCTCGGCGGCATCTTTGAAGTGGTCGCACGCGGAGTGATTGCGGGGCTTGGTTCGCACGTGCAGTGGAATCAAAAGCTCGATGGCCGACTGGCGCAAGCGATGATGTGCATTCCGGCGGTGAAGGCTGTCGAAATCGGCATCGGCGGTGAAGTCAGTCGCGCAACCGGCTCGCAGGTTCACGATGAAATCGGTTATGACGAAAGCGCGCGCCGCTTCACGCGTCCGACCAATCGCGCGGGGGGCATCGAAGGCGGCATCACCAACGGCGAAGAGGTGCGCGTGCGCGGCCATCTGAAGCCGATTTCAACGCTCAGACGACCGCTCGCCAGCGTCGAGGTAACCAACAAAGCTGAGTCTGCCGCCGCTTTTGAACGTTCTGACATTGTTGCCGTGACCGCCGCAGGAGTGATTGGCGAAGCGATGATGGCAATCGTTTTGGCCGACGCGGCGCGCGAGAAATTCGGCGGCGATTCACTCGCCGAAATGAGGCGCAACTTCGAAGGATATGCCGAGCAGTTGAAGAAGTATTAACTTGCCGAATGAAGGAAGGGCGTCGGCGCGCAATGGAGCGGGCGACTGGAAGCCGCATTCCCGATCAACCCAAATACCATTCAACCCGAACGCTCTGAATCTCCGCCAAACACCGTTTGCATCGGCTGGTGACGGTTACGGCTCGTTCCGTCAGCCAAGGCTCGGTGCTGGTTTCATAGTTGCCGGTGTCTTCATGACTCTCACCAACAACTCGAAGGCGGTGAACAACCTTGCGGCAACGCCTGCACTGACAATTGGCATCACGCCGGTGCAGGCCGAGAAAGCAGAGCAGGTTCATCGCGGCTCCTCCATAACCGGAGCTTCGGTCTTCAGGTTTGATGCGCCGGTTGATCGCGTCGAACCACCAACACCGGGGCAGGCGAGTTTCGAACAACCGAATCGGCAACTGAACCAAGTACCAAATTGCGCAATCCGGCGCCGCGTCTGCCGACGACGACCAAATCAGCGTTGATCGCTTGAGCATACTCGCAGAGGACAGTTTGCGGTTCGCCCCGTCGCACCGCCTGCGTAAGCTTCACCTCCGAATCGCACCCTGCGAGCAGTTGCGAAAAGCGCGATTCCAGGAGTTGAGCCACCGCTGTCTGTAGCTCTTCGTCCGTCGAGTCGTCGCGCAGCAAACCTTCTTTGATAGCGGTGCGCAGCGTGCCTTCATCCTGAACATGCAAAATGTGGAGATGCGCGCCGACTTGCTGCGCGATGTCATAAGCGCATTCGAATGCGCGTTGCGCGTTTTCGCTGAAGTCTGTTCCGACCAAGATGGTTGCAATTCGCATAGCCGTCGCCTCCTCGCTTACCAATGTTCGCGCATCAGGCGCGGGAACTCGGTTAAGGCTTTGAAGCCGCCCCGAAAGCCGCGAAACAGCAGCAGAGCCGCCCACAGAAAATATAAACCCGTGATGACCTCTTTGCCGCGTTGAGCTGTAAGTTCGATCTGTTCGACGGCGATGCCCGTCCAGCCCGCCACTTGTAACGCTAGACTATTGTGCAGTCCGGCGTCACCCAGCGGCTTTTCAAATCCCGAAAGCATAAACTGCACAGCCCATAGCACGAACAGAGTGAGAGACTCCCACCACGCAAAACGCATATTGGCAAGTAACAATGCACCGAGCAGGGATTGCCCGATGGTCATGAGGATTTCAACGCGCTGATGATGATCGAAGTGGATCGTACCGGCGCTGCCCAGCGAGAAGCCGTAGGCAATGGGCAGCATCGCCACCAGCATCGTCCACTGATTGATGTTCGAACTGACCATGTTCATCAACGCCAGCGGCGCAGTCGTCACTCGTCGCGCCCAGTTGAAAGCGGAGACTTTTTCGGGAAACTCGGACAGAAAAGGCGCGACCCATTGAATGAAGACAAAGGTCGAGATGCCGAGACTGAGGGCGATGGCTTGCAGACTCTCTAAAAACGGATGCGCGGTGAAATACAAGATCAGTCCGCCGCCGATAAAGAGCCCGCCGATCATCCCATTTCGCACCATGCGTTTCTGACTGAGAATGAAGCGCGGAATGCGCTCCAGGTCTTCCATCTTCTCTTCTTCCTGCGGCGGAATTTTGTTCAGGAAGAAAAGATAGACGATATAGATCAAGGTCAAAATGGCGGTGTCCCACAGATTGAGCGTGCCTTTGAGCCAGACGATGAAGAAGTAGGCAATCGAAACCAGTAGAAAGACGATTTCGACCGAGTGCTCGCGTTCGAGTTCGATTTCGTGCAACGGCTTCTTTTCCCGGCGGCGATAAAATAACGCCGCCGTGCTATAAATCATCGGCCATCCCAAGCCGACCAACAGCCGCAAACTCCCCGTGAAGTTTGCCGTCATCAACGCCGTCGCGTGTTGCCCTTCCGAAGAGGTGAGGCCGAACTCATGCACAGCTTTTCCGGCTTCCCAGGCGATAACCGCTTCGACGGCGAACTCCGGTAGCGTCTGCAACCACGCCAGAATGGCCAGCGCCAGCCCTTGCGAAATGAGGAACTGTGCCGCCTCCGCACCCCAGGCGATCAGCATCGCCGAACCGAGGACGGAGGGAAAGGTCCACAACGCCGACAAGACTCCGGTCGCCGAAGCCAACAAGGCGTTGATCGTCTTGCTAATGGATTTTACGAGTAAAGTAAGCTTGAGCATTGGGTATCCAAGTTGAATCGTGCGGCTGTCTTTGTCAGCAAGGCGTAGCCGCAACCCTCGCGGCGCAGGCGTGTGCTTATACCACACGCCGCGAAGGAGCAACAAGCGCGGCTTCGGCCAACTCTCTTCGTCGTCCGGCAAAACGGTGCAGACTTCTGAAATCACTCTTCAACTGCCGGTCTCCTCGCTTCAGAACTTATACACAATATCGAACTGATAGCGATTGAGCCAACGATTGACCGGCGATTGCGGGAAGAGTTTGTTCACCCGTTGCGAAAACAACCCATTCCATTGCAGCGTCACTCTGCTCGCCAGTTGATAGGCCACCGTCGGCAT
>CAYXVU010000013.1:0-20182 GCA_964468725.1 uncultured Clostridia bacterium | reverse complement strand
TTGAAATCGGCCACGAAGCCGAGCACGTTGCCTTCATCGTCTTGCAACAGACGGTTGGTCGTGCCGAAGCCACCGTTTTGCCCGCCGGTCACCCCCGCACCATTGGTCAGGCCGCCGTTCACTTGGAAGGGGGAAGCGCCGAGGGCGCGAAAGATTTGATCGGCGCGCACCCAATTGTAGTAGGCGACATTCATGGTTGCCGACCAGTTGGGCGAGAGTTGCCAATCTGTTTGTGCCTGACCGCCGTAGAGGACGCCGTCTTTGCCGTTCGAGACTTCGTTGAAAGGCAATTGAAAAGCGACCAGTTTGAGTTGTTTCAAACTCGAATCGGTTTTGAAGTAGACGGCCTCCGATAGGCCTTCCACATTAACATCATCGTCCCATACCAACTGGGTGCGGCGAAAGGTCGGTTCAAACTTTCCGCCGATCACTTGAACGCCGACGTTCTCCGACTTGGAATCGTAAGCAATGAACATGCGTTCGAGGGCGAAGGGTTTGCGTTCGAAGAAATCGGTCAGCGTTTGATTCGAAGAGATCGGATCGGTGAACGCGCCGGTTGCGAGTTTGAAGCCCCAAGCGAAGTTTTTATTGAGCGTCCCGTCAATCGCCAGTCGCGCCCGCACCCGTTGGCGATGGCGGGGCGATTGCCCATCGGGATTATCGAACCCTTGATTGAGGAAGGTTTCCTGGCGAAAGCGCAGATCGCCGCTCACCGTCATCGCGCCGAATTTGTTATAGAGTTCATCCACCTTTTTCTGAGTTGCATCGCCTTGCGGCGCAGCAGCCGTTGCAGCAACCGGACTCGGCTTCGGCGGTTGAATTGGCTGCGAGCGTGTCGCTCCTGTCGTAGAGGTTTCGGCCAACTCTGAATGACTATCCGGTTTGCGAGTTTCGACCAATTGGCGCAGCGCCTGAATCTCGCGTTGTTGGCGTTCGATGATCTCCTCTAAGGTTCTGAGCCGGTCTTCGATACTTGCCGGATTCGAAGTTGGCGATTTCGCTCGCGGACTTTCAGGTTTCTCCGTTTCGGCGTTGGCCGGGTGATCGTCGGCGCTCGATTGTTGCGCGTGCGCTTCTACTCCACTTGCGCTGAAGAAAACCACGTGCAAAAACAGAATGCCCAGCGCCTGCAAGGGTCGGATTTTCATTCTTACTCCTTGTTGTTGATAGTCTGTCGCATTGTTGTCGTATCTCATCATGCGTCTGTTCAGTTCTGGCTGAGTTGGCCAGTGGCTGCGGTTATGTCGGTTGCGGATTCTAACAGATGCGTTACAGAAGCAAGCAAGTTCTCAAAGCCATCGGCAGATGAAATCTTTCGGCATTGGGGGCGGATTGCGCGAACAGCTTTCGTTGCCAGCGGCCTCTGAGTAGACTGCAAGGCAGGAGCAAATCAAGATGAGCAAACGAATCGTAATCACCGGCGCTTCGAGTGGCATCGGTCGCGCGGTCGCCGAATTGTTTTTGCATGAGGGTGCGCGGGTCGTGCTCGTCGGGCGAAGCGCGGCTCGCTTGACGGAAGTAACCGACTCCTTGCCCGATGGTCAGGCCATCGCCATCACCGCTGATCTGGCAGACGAGCGGCAAACGGAAGCTTGCCTTCGGCAAGCGGTCGCAGAGTTGGGCGGGTTGGACGGGTTGGTGAATGCTGCCGGGATTCTTAAAAGCGGCAATATCGAAACCACTACGCTTGCCGGATGGGATGAGATGCTGAACATTAACCTGCGCTCGGTCTTTCACCTGATGCAACTCGCCGTGCCGCACCTCGAACCAACGCGCGGCAACATCGTCAACGTGTCCAGCGTCACCGGCTTGCGCTCGTTTCCCAACGTGCTGGCCTATTGCGTCAGCAAAGCGGCTCTCGATCAATTGACGCGCTGCGCGGCGCTCGAGTTAGCCCCGAAAGGCATCCGCGTCAACGCCGTCAATCCCGGCGTTGTCGTCAGCGGGTTGCATCGTTCCGGCGGCATGACGGAGGAGAATTATGCGGCGTTTTTAGAACACAGCCAGACGACCCACCCGCTCGGACGGGTGGGCGAAGCGCGCGAGGTCGCCGAGTTGATCGCCTTCCTCGCCTCTGACCGCGCCCAATGGATTACCGGCACGACGATCAGCATTGACGGAGGCCGGGCTCTTACCTGCGCGCGCTGAGGGGTCTTAGCTTGCCGCTCTGTCCGGGCTAGTGACTTCGACAATCTCTGAGACGTTGCCGAACGGGTCGGCAAAAGCGATTGACGGCTTGGTAGCCCCTTTCGGCTGCCAGGCTTTGACGATTTTGACGCCGCTCTTCTCCAACTTCTGCTGCATGGCCTTCAGGTCATTGGTCTCAAAAACAATGGTGTGCCAAGGCAGTGCGTTGGGGTAGAGGCTGTTGATCGGTTGAACGCCCGAACGCGAGTGCAGCATGAAGGCGAAACTATTGTCGGCGTGGCCGAGCGGCATATCGCCGGGCAGATACCGTTGGCTGCGTTCGATAAAACCCAGTTTGCCGCCGTAAAACGCCCGCCCTTCATCCATGCTCGGAAGGTAAAAGCCGAAGTTATAAATTTTCGGCTCCGCAAAGGGCTCGACCTTGACGATGGTGACATGCATCATTGAAATCCGCGCGCCAAAGGGGTCACGAATCGAGATGGCATAGCCGACGCCTTCTTTACGACGTTCGGATTCGGCAAACTCGACGCCTCGCGCTTTCATCTTGGCAATCGCCGCATCCAGATCATTAACTTGCAAGGTGAAGGAGACGCGCGTATCGGTGGGCGCAGGTCTTTGCAACTTCTTGACGGCGCGCAGACTCAATTTTACGCGCTCGCCGGTTTGCAAGAAGACTTCGTGCGGATAGGCGGCGCGGTTTTCGATGACAAAGCCCAACTTCTCACAGTAAAACGCAATGGCTTTATCCATATCGTCAACATTGATCTTGACGCCCTGAGTGCGCAAGGTAACATCTGACGCTACGACATTGGCTGCGCTTCGCTGCTGCCCGCCCACGCCGATCAACAGACACAGACTAACAATCGCCAAACTCCAACTCATCATTCGAACACGCCTGATTTGCATCATATCTTCTCCCGATTACGAAAATCAGAAACCGATTTCATCCGGCAACCCCTCACTGGTGCAACCAGCAGACGAGTCTCGCCGACTCGTTGTTGCCTTGCCTCGACCGGCTTCCATAGGTTTCTTAACCTTTTTTCGGGATTTCTTTATGGCAGACGACAGAATTTCTGTGAGCGTGGCCGTTAATTGGCAAACCCATCGTATCCCCCGGTTGGCAACGGCAATCGTAGAGTTGTCCGCTTCATGACGCGGCTGATATATTGCTATCGGCAATCAAAAGACGGAGGCGGCAATCGCTTCGTCAATTTGTTTCCCGTACAACAGTAAGGATTTTGTTATGCCCAATATCAGCAAACTAACGCGCGAGCAGGCGGCGCTCGTCGTCATTGATATGCAAGAAGCCTTTCGCCCGGTAATCCCCGACTTCGGCGAAGTCGCAGCCCGTATCGGCAAAGCCGTGCAAGGCGCGCGGCTGTTGGAAGTCCCCATTATCGTCACCGAGCAATACCCGAAGGGCTTGAAACACACCGCAGAGGAGATTATTTCGCATCTGCCTGACGACCATCGCGCCATCGAAAAAATCTGCTTCAGTTCCTGCGGCGTCGGCAGCTTTGCAGAACAACTGGTGAGTCGCAAAATCAAACAGGTTCTAGTCTGCGGCATCGAAGCCCACATTTGCGTCGCGCAAACGGTGCTCGATCTACTGGTCACGGGCTTCGAAGTTCACTTGTTGATTGACGCCATCACCTCTCGCAAAGTGGAGAACAAGGAGATCGCGCTCGCTCGTCTGACACAAGCCGGAGCCGTACCCTCGAATCTCGAAATGGCGCTCTTCGAGATGATGCGAACCGCCGACTCGCCGCAATTCAAAGCCGTTCAAAGTTTGATTAAGTAGGTTGCCGGTGTCAGCGTTCGGGTCTCACAGAATGGCTCTGCGGTTCTCGACCTGACACCTGACATTCGACACCCGACACGCGAAGATGAATCTCAACCCACAACAACGTGAAGCCGTCGAAATCGCTACCGGGCCGATCTTGATTTTGGCAGGCGCCGGTTCGGGCAAAACCCGCGTCATCACTTATCGCATCGTCCACCTGATTCAACACTTGAATGTGCGACCCGAACAGATTCTCGCCGTCACCTTCACCAACAAGGCTGCTGAAGAGATGAAAGCAAGAGTTGACGCGCTGCTCGGCTCCGAACTGCGTAGCGCGTCGCCCTTGATTTCGACCTTTCACTCTTTCTGCGTGCGCCTGCTGCGCCGCGATGTGGAGAAGATGAACGCGGGCTACACGCGCAACTTCACGATCTATGACACAGACGATCAAGCGCGCGTCATCCGACAGATCATGAAAGATACCGGGATGGATGATAAATCCATCAGCGTGCGGCAGGTGCAGTCGGGCATCAGCGGCGCGAAGAATCGCGGCCAATCTCCGGCCTCTTATGCCAATCAGGCCGACTATGCCACCGACCGGCGCGAAAAGATCGCCCGCATCTATAAGCTCTATGAAGAGCGTTTGCAGCAAGCCAATGCGATGGACTTCGATGATCTGCTGATTAAAGCCGTCGAACTCCTGCGGCGCGTTGGGGAGGTGCGCGAGCAATATCACCAGCGGTTTCGTCACGTCCTGGTTGACGAATTTCAAGATACCAACGGCACGCAGTACGAATTGACGCGGTTGATTACGCTCGGTCAAACCAAAGTCGAAAACCTTTCGGCAACCAACACGGCGTTTTGGCAGGAGCGCAGTCTGTGCGTAGTTGGCGATGCGGATCAGGCGGTGTATGGCTGGCGCGGCTCGGATTTCAACATCATTCTCGGCTTTCAACATGACTTTCCGGGAACCAAGACGATCAAGCTCGAACAGAATTATCGCTCGACGCAAAAGATTCTCGATGCCGCCAATCGGGTGATCGAAAATAATCGCAAACGCTTGTCGAAGACGCTCTACGCAACGCCGGAACTCGGCGATGGCGAACAGATTCGCTACTACCAGTCCTATGACGGCGATGGCGAAGCGGCTTTCGTTGCCGAAAAGATCGCTCTGAACCTGCGCCAATCGCCCGACGCGCGCTGCGCCGTGCTCTACCGCACCAACTCGCAGTCCCGCCTGTTCGAAGAATCGCTGCGTCGCCGCAACCTCGCCTACAACATCGTCGGCGGCTTCTCTTTCTACGAACGCGCCGAAGTCAAAGACATCATCGCCTATTTGAAACTGGCGCTCAATTCGCACGATGATGTGGCGCTTGATCGCATCATCAACACGCCGCCGCGCGGCATCGGCAAAACGACGCTAGATGCGCTCTACCGCGAGCAGCGCAACCTTGGAGTCTCGCTGTGGGAGACGCTGGCCCTTGTCATCGAACAGGGGACGCTGGGGCCGCGCGCCTCGGCATCGCTCGATGTCTTTCGACAGATCATCATCGGTCTGAGCGAACACATCAGCCGCAGCCGCACCCTGTCAGAGATCGTCAAAGCCGCGACCATGGAGACCAATTACGTGCGTGCGCTCGAAGAAGAGAAGTCGGAAGAGGCCGAAAGCCGTTTGCTCAACATCGAAGAGTTGGTCAGCGCCGCCGTCGAAGCCGAACAACAGGGCGAATCGCTCAGAGAGTTTATTGACCATGCCGCGCTCGTCTCCGATACCGATCAATACAAAGCCGATGCGCGCGTCACATTGATGACCATGCATGCGGCCAAAGGGTTAGAGTTTCCCGTCGTCTTCGTCGTCGGACTGGAAGAAGGGCTGTTTCCCAGTCTGCGAGCCGGAGACAGTGAAGACGACCTCGAAGAAGAGCGGCGACTCTGTTACGTCGCTATCACGCGGGCGCAGGAACAGTTGTATATTTCGCATGCGATGAAGCGGCGCACCTGGGGCGAAGAGATCGCTACGAGGCCTTCGCGGTTTCTCAACGAGATTCCGTTGGAGTTGCTCGATGATTTATCGCTCGGCCCGTCGTGGCTCGGCTTTGCCGATAGCCCCGACACGCGCCACAACCGCGAAGCGTTGACGGCGCTCAAAGGCGAATCTTCGCGTCCGACAAAGAAGCCTTCGACCTTCACGGGCAAGACTTATAACTCGGTTGACAGCGTGCAGGAATTTTTCAAACGCCGGATGAGCGAAGCCGACGCGCGCGGCGGAGACCGAAATCAGGAGTCAGCCGGACGCGGCCAGAAGCCCAAATCCGACTCTCAAACAGCCTATCGCGTCGGGGCGCGGGTGCGCCATGAACGCTACGGTTCCGGCGTCATCCTGCGCATCGAAGGCGTCGGCGAAGATGCCAAACTTACGGTCAGCTTTCCCGGCTATGGCCAGAAAAAATTCATCGCTAAATTCGCCACTTTGGAGAAAGCCTAATGGCATTGGCACAAGCAAGCCATTCGTCTCGCATAAGGTTTGCGCCCATTCAAACGGTTCATACGCAAACAAGGAACCAACCTCTTTTGTCGTTCGCCGCGCTCCCTTTCTGTGCGCCGCTTCTGAGAAGGTTGAGAGGCAGTCAAAGACCGCCTCTCAACGGCGTTTTCTCGTTTTGTTGAGCAATTCGGTATTGGAATTGTATGAGCAGATGAGCTTATGAAGATTATCGTCGCTGCGGTGCAAGCGGCACCGATTTATCTCAACCTGCAAGCATCGGTCGAAAAAGCCGTGCGGCTGATCGGCGAAGCGGCGGCGCTCGGCGCGCGCTTAATCGTCTTTCCCGAAACCTGGTTGCCGGGTTATCCGGCGTGGCTCGATTGCTGCCGCGATGTCGCGTTGTGGGATCATGAACCGACGAAGAAGGTCTTCGCGCGCCTCCGCAACAATAGCGTCGAAGTTCCCGGCCCAATCACCGCCGCGATTGGCGAAGCGGCGCGCGAGCATCAAGTTGTCGTCAATATCAGCGTTCACGAACGAGTCGGCAGGGGCGCAGGACACGGCACGCTCTATAACACGATGCTGACCTTTGCCAGCGATGGCGCGCTGCTCAACGCGCATCGCAAACTGATGCCAACCTATACCGAACGATTGATTTGGGGCATAGGAGATGGTGCAAGCCTGCACGCTGTCGCTACCTCGGTCGGGCGCATCGGCGGGTTGATCTGTTGGGAGCACTGGATGCCGTTGGCGCGGCATGCGCTGCACACCTCCGGCGAAGAGATTCACATCGCCGCCTGGCCGCAAGTCAAAGAGATGAACCTCGTCGCCAGTCGGCATTACGCCTTCGAAGGTCGCACCTTTGTGATCGCCTGCGGCGCGGTGATGCGCGCCGCCGAGTTGCCGCAAGAGTTAGAACCCATCGCGGCGCTCAAAGAGAATCCCGAAGCTTTTGTCCTCAGAGGCGGCAGCGCCATCATCGCGCCCGACGGCGCATTGCTTGCGGGGCCGGTCTTTGACGAAGAGACTATCGTAACTGCCGAACTCGATCTTGCACGCATTACGGAAGAGCATCTCACGCTCGACACCACCGGGCATTATGCGCGGCCTGATATTTTCGAAGTGAAGATCAAACCGGCATGGTAACGGGCTTCTACGACCGATCATTCGATCATTCCGCTTTTCGGCCATTCGTATCAATTCGACAACGCATCAACTCACGCCGACTCGCCAGGTCATAAGCCATTAGCCAGTTGGTTGTGGCAAGCAGGCTTTCGCTCCAGCGGACATACAAAACGTTTCCCGCCGTTCTGATCTCTTGTGGATGGCTATAATCCACGTAGCGATAGAGAGCGCGCGCTTGCGACTCGTCTTCATAGCGGACGCGTACCACACCCAGGTGAGCAACGGACTGTACGTGAACGCGCGGTCGTCCGTTGGAAAGATCAAGATGAAAATCCCATCCGGCTTCTTCGTCCCCTTGTCGCAGCCGATTTCTCGGCGATGCCTGTTGAAACCGCGCCATCAAGTCGCGGTACGACGCTTCCCGACACCCTGAGAAGGCCAGCCACAACCACCCTGCGGCGGCGGCCATAGGAATCATCACAAACCAAATGTAGCGACGGACTCTTTTCATCACCTCAAGACGAGGTACGATCTTTACGCCATCGGGTTGCGCCGATTTTGTTGTCGCCTCAATACTCCAGCTTGCCGTTGAACATCATGGCTTTGACTTTATAGCGCATCGAGAGCGCGAAGGGTTTACGCTCGCCTATGGTCTGCGGAATGAAGAGGCCGCCCATATCGGAGTAAAACAGCACATCGCCGCTATCGGGCGTGAGAATGGGTTTGCCATCCACGAGGCGCGGGAAGATGAAGCGCGCCCCCAGCCCGTCGTTGCGCGGCGTTTGATACTCTTTGATAAAGATGCGCTGCCCGCTGCTGGTCAACAAGTAGGTGTTGTTCTTCAGATCGGTGGTCGTGAGTTTGTTCAAGGTGGCAACTGCCGAATTCAAATCCACACTCGGCGAAGGCGCGTCCACTTGCACAACGACGAAGACATGATCGGAAAAATCCATGTCAATGAAGGCTTTCAGTTGCTTGGCAAAGGCTTCTGGCAACTCGCCTCGGTTTTGAATTTCGATGGAGCGTGTGACCGCTTGGCGAATCGGTTTGGCGGACATAAAGCGGATGCGGAAATTGACCTGCGCGACATCGGCTACGCGGCTCTGTGCAGAATCGAGTCGGCGGTCACGGTCGAACATGCGCGAGGTGTCAACGAGGGTCTGGGTCTGTCCCCACGGCGAATCGTTGAGCATCTTATCGGCCTCTTTATTCGACCATTCGGTATAGTTTTTTTTCTCCCACTGCGCGGCGGCAGCGGTGGCCAGAGCGAGCAGCAACACACTGATAGCAAGCGCAATCCTTCCAGTCATGATTTCATCCCCTTTCATCTGACAGTTGGATTTCGATCTCTATGGGGGGCAGATATATTGCAGAACGTTGCGAATTGCAAGCCCGACAAGAGAGCGCGACAGAAGAGGTCAGAGAAAGGCGTCAAAACGGGCGGCGAGCGATGGGTGACAAGGAGGGGCGCCGAACAGAATGAGGCGCTCCTCTGATCCGGCGGCAGCTTCAAATCTCCAGTTTGCCGTTAAACATCATATCGGTAACTTTGTAGCGCATGGTGAGTGCATAGGCTTTGCGTTCGCCGACGGTTTGCGGAATGAAGAGGCCGCCGAGGTCGCTATAAAACAGCACCTCCCCGCTCTCAGCCGTAATGAAGGGCTTGCCATCCACGAGGCGCGGGAAGATAAAACGCGCCCCCAGTCCGTCGTTGCGCGGCGCTTGATACTCTTTGAGGAAGATGCGCTTACCATCTTTGGTCAGCAGGTAAGTGTTGATCCTCAGATCCGTCGTGGTCAGTTTGTTGAGCGTCGCCACCGCCGCTTGAAAATCATTATTGGGGTTCGGCGTGTCGACTTGCACGGTGACGATGATGTAGTCGGGAAAGTCGGCGGCAGCGAAGGCTTTGAGTTGACTCGACAGTTTGTCATTCGGTTCGCTTTTGTGTTTGATTTCGATGGAGCGGCTGATGGCTTGGCGAATCGGTTTCGATGACATGAAGCGGATGCGGAAGTTCACTTGCGCGGGGTCAATGATGCGACTCTCGCCCGACGCCAGTCGGCGGTCGCGGTCGAACATGCGCGTTGTGTCAATGAGGGCTTGTGTCTGCCCCCATGGCGAATCGTTGAGCAGTTTCTCGGTCTCTTTTTCCGACCATTCGGTGTAGGGTTTCTTGTCCCATTGAGCAACGGTCGGCAGAGCGCAAAGCAGTAACAGGAGGGGCTGCGCGATCAGGGTACATCGTCTCATAACGGCTCCTTCTACGAGTAAATCTTTCATCCCCTGAACGCAGATACAGCTTGCTGGCGCGAGTTCTCTCATTTGAACGACAATGCGCTCTGCAAGTTGCGAAATTTCTCTGCTCTTTGCCGGGGTGATGGGATGTTCTTATAATCGAACCAGCTATGAGATTCGCGCCATTACAGGCAGACATTGATCTGTTGCCGTTGACGGAGATGACGGTTGAGCGTCTGGCGTCTCTGCTGGATGAGCAGTGCGATGAGTGGCTCAAGGTCTTTCGTTGGAGTTATGCGGAGCCGAGCCGTTTGATTCGCCACGTCCTCAAAGAGCGCGAACTGACAGGCTTTGCCGCGCTCGTCAACGAGCAAGTCGTAGGCTTTGCCTTTTATGTGACCGAAGAGGAGCGCGCTTCGATTGGCGACCTGTATGTATCACCGAAGTGGCGCGGCTGCGGGATTGACCGAAGACTAGCGGAAGCCCTCGTCAGCGAGATCGAAGGATTGGGAAAGATTCGTCGCATTGAAAGCCAATCGCTCACCGTAGCTAACGGGGATGTTGAAGCCTTCTTCGCAGAGCGCGGGTTTACCCGATTCGAACGCGCCTATATGCTCTGCGCGCTGCCCTCGTCTGCGGCACAAGCGCCTCGTCGCGCCTTTCGCCGACACTCGCCGACGCCCGAAATCTCTGTACACGCATGGCGCGATAAAGATTTTGAAGAAGCCGCGCACGTCATCCACTTCTCCTATCGCGGCGAATCCGACAGCCGCATCAACAGCCAGTACGCTTCGATAACCGGCTGCATCGAGCTTCTGTCCATCCTCACCGACAGCATCTGGTGCGGCCATTTTCTGCCCATGATTTCGCACACCGCGACGGATCGAGAGAGCGGCAACCTGATCGGCGTGTTGCTAGCGTCGCGCATCTCGAAAGGTGTCGGGCATATCGGGCAGATTTCGATTCTGCCCACTTATCAGGACATCGGCATTGGTCGGCGTTTGCTGCAAGCGGCGCTCGACGGATTCGAACAACGCGGCTATGAAGCCGTCACTCTTGCGGTGACGAAAGAGAATCAATCGGCTCTGCATCTTTACGAAGCCTGCGGCTTTTGCACCATCCACACCTTTTCAGCCTATTGCCGCGAGAGCGAGTGATCGTTTCAAATCTGCATCGGATTGCTGGTAGAGGGAAATTGAATCTGCGCCAGCTTTTCGGCCATGTCGTGATTGCCGCAAAAGGCTAACTCGACGGCGGCGATGCGACTGATGCGCACGCGCATGACGGCGGATTCACCTTGCGATTCGCCGTCCACATAGGCGTGATTGGGTCGCTTCTCGCCATTGAGAGTTTTGAATTCGATCTGCGAATCAAGCGGCAGAATCGCCGACTTCCACTGCGGCGGCTGCATAACATTGGAGCCAACGACGATCAAGGCTGGCGTCTCCATCAAAAACGGGGTCGCGCCCATCGAACGCGCGTACGCGGTCGAGCCTGCCGCCGTCGCTACGAGGATTCCATCAGCGACCAGTTTGGGCATTCGCACTTGCCCGTCAATGGCGACTTCGACCCACGCCGTCTGGCTGGTCGCGCGTTCTACCCAGGCATCGGAAAAGGCCAACGCTGTGCGCCTTTCGCCAGTCGGGCTTTCGGTTTCGACATAGAGCAGCGGCAGTTGGCGCACGATCAAATCGTTGGCCGGAAACTTTCCCTCCGGCAGATTCTCGGTATCGTTGAGCAAAAAGCCCAAATGCCCGGCGTTGATGCCGAAAAAAGGCAACCGCCTGCGCCAGTGTTTGCGAATCGCGTGCAGCATCGTGCCATCGCCGCCGATGACCAGAATGCAGTTGGGGGTCTGAGCGTCGGCTTGCGGTTGATAGTCAGCGGCAATGGCGCAGGCTTTCGGGTTGCGCTCGTCATAGGAGAGCAGAAAGCGCGGCTCGGCTATCGTATGGCGCGCCGAACGCCCGATCATAGCGCCGCGATAGAGGCGATAGCGATCAATGTAGCGCGCAACGTCATCAAGGACGAGTCCGTCAACCTGCTCGCGGCGAAAAGCCTTTTCCCGAATTCGGTAGCTCGAACCGGGCGCGTCGGTTTCGATGACTCGGCTATGGGGCGGCAAATCGCCGCGGTCAAGGTCGAAGCCCGGTCGCACGATCACCGCAAAGTTCAAGTTGCGCCATTGCGCTTCGCCGTCGAGCCAACGTTGTTGAATGAAGGAGGCGCCCGCTTTGCCGCCTTGAATCAAATCGGTGCCGACGACATGCCAACGCTCGCCGCGCGGCGCATACATGCGGTCGAGCACATCCGTAGTCGTGAAGGTCGCTTGCTCCAAATCGAAGAGATCAACTTCGACCTGCGCCAACCCTCTGAAGGTCATATCCACCATCGCCGCGCGATAGATGGGTTCGACATCGTTAGTCGTCGGCTTATCGGGGCGCGGCCCGTTGGGAACGACGATGACTTCATCGAAGTGCTGCGCTAACGCTTCGGCAATCAGACGGTGATGCAAACCGGGAGGATTGAAATTGCCGCCGAAGATGGCGACCGTTTTCGTCATAACGACCTCTCTGACTGTCGGGAGTCGGTTGAGGAGATCGGCATATCAACAGATGCCCACGCCGTCTCTCAATCGGTTGTATGGGATACAGGTCATCGAGCAATCACGAACTCTCGCACCGACAACCGGCAACCGACTCTCTGTCTCCTCACGGCATTACAACATTGAGCGTGAGCAGATTTGAGAGCTTGCCGGTCGCGTTGCGGACTTGTACGGTCAATTGGCTAGGCGTTGCCAGCAACTCGTTGGTTAAGCGGCCTACGATTTCATTGGCGTCGCTGCTGACGATGACCAGCGGTTGGCCGTTGACGAGCAATTGCGCTCCGGCATCAATGTTGATGCCGCTCACGGCCAGAAACACCTTCTTGGCATTGGTTCCAGCAAGCACGGGATTGATGATATTCCTGCGTTTTTTCTTATAGACCAGTAGCGATGAGATAGTCGGCGATGGCAGTTGATCTTCTTTTTTGAGCACGGTGAAGGTCAGCGGATTCGAAACTTTGCCATCGAGGTTGCGAACTTCGAGGGTGATGGTCTTGGCGCTGGTCAGCATCGTGGCGGGCAGATCGGCAAGCAGTTCGAAATCCGTCGCGCCCGGTCGGGTCGCTAACATCTGCCCGCCTGCAAAGACTGCGGCGCCGGGTTTGACGTGTCGAACGGTCAGATTGAGCGTCGTCGCCACAGAGCCTTCGACGATAGACGCGGGTCGCAGATTGCCGATAAAGGGGGAGAGGTCGCTGCCTTCGCGGTGGATGCGATAGATGATGTGGTGATGTTCGCTGGAATTGCGATGGCTGACCGGGTCGAAACGCACGACATAGATGTCGCCGCTGATGGGGTCAATCGCCGTGTCCACCGGCCCGTCGAACGGGTCAATCGGGTTGAATTGCGCGATGAAACCATCATCGCGCAGACGAACACCGGTCTGACGGTCGCCCTCTAAACACAAGCGTCGCTAATCGGCGCCGTGATTTTGCGTGTCGGGCAGGTTCTTAAACAGGGTCAGCAACAGGTGATTCTTGAATTCGCCCGCTTGCGGCCCGGTGTAGAAGGCCAACGAAGTTGGCGTCAGGTGCGGCGAGTATTGAATGGCCGGTGCGCGTACACCGGCGCAGCCGGGGCGGGCTTCGGTTGGTGTGCCTTCGCAAGCCGAAAAACCGTAGTGACCGCCTTCGACGACCCAGTTGACCTCTTCGGGCGGAGCCGGATCGTCTGCCGGGCAGGGTAGAACTTGACAGACTTCGCCCGACCCGCCGTCAGTGGAAAACAACTCGCCGTTTTCGGGATGAAAGGCGATGCCAAAAGGATTGCGAAGCCCTCTGGCAAAGACCGCGAGGCTATTCGGATCATTCACATTCATCCGCAGAATCGTCGCGTTCAGCGGCAGGTCTGCCGGTCTGCCGGATTTCGGGGTGCCGTTGTCTGTGGCTGAACCTTGACCGAAATACAACAACCCGTCGGGGCCAAATCGCGGGCGATTGGTCTGATGGTCGCCGTGACTGGGCAGCCCGGTTATGATGACCGTCGTCTCATCGGCAATGTCATCGCCATTGGTATCGCGCAAGCGCAGAATCCGCCCTTCGCCGCCGAGGATGTTGCTGGTTGTGTATAGATCGCCATTCGGATGAAAGGTCATGCCGAGCGCTAGCGGAATGTTTTCGGCAAAGGTCTTCACCTCATCACAACGCCCGTCCTCGTCGTTATCGAGCAGGATGAGGATTTTGCCCGAATAGGTTCCGACAAAGAGCCGTCCGCGCTTGTCGAAAGCGATGCTGGTCGGCCCTGAAAAAAAGCTTTTGGCGAACTCTTCGACGTTCATCTGATCGGCGAAGAGTTGTACTTCGAAACCCGGCGCAACCGTGATGGGTCGGAGTTGGGCGCGCGTTGCTACGGGAAAACCGGCGAGCGCCAGCACAAAGATCAGGGTCAGAAGAATGATGGCAGAATAAGATTTTACGAACTTCAATGTAATGATACCTCCGATGCTTGATTGCGAACCGCTCCGGTGTTGAGCGATTCGGAAGCAAGTGGTTAAGGGCAAAAGTATAAAGGTCGCTTGCCGAATTTGCTACTGACCCGCAGCGGCGACGACTTCGAGAGTGAGATGATTCGATCTGCTGCCGTCGCTGGTGATGACTTCGATGGTCAACGTACCCGGCGCGCGCAGCATATCGGCTTGCAGCTTGGCGACGATTTGATTGGCCGTCAGACTGCGGGTCTTCAAGTCACGCCCGTTGATGGCGACTTTTGTGCCGCCGAGAAACCCTGTTCCTTGCACCACGATGTCATACTTCTTGCCATTGCTTTTCACCACGATGGGTTGAAACAGGTTCCCGGTTGCTCTACGACGCAGAGAGGCGGAAGAGATTTGCACGGCACTCGGTTCGAGGGCGACGATGCGATGCACCGTGCCCCCAATGCCGACGACATAGAGTTCGCCGCTTTCATCTTCGCCAAACGATGCGATGCTCAAATTGGTATCGAGCAACAGCATCGGCGCGGAGCCATTGAACCTGAAGATTTCGCCTGTACAAAAATCGGCATAGAGATAGGTGCCTGCTGGCAGCGTCCCGCGCGTGCCACGATAGACATAGCCGCCGGTGATCGAACAACGCCCGCCCGTGTGATTGTACTGCGTGATGGGCGGCGTGTGATTGAGCGTCGGGCAAAGCACGGGCGCATTGTTGGTGCATTGCGTGCCTTCGAACACCCGCCAACCGTAATTGCCGCCGCGCGTGATAATGTCCACTTCTTCGATGGCGTTTTGTCCGACATCTCCGGCATAGAGTTGTCCGGTCTGCCGGTCGAAGGAGAAACGCCAAGGGTTGCGCAGGCCGATAGCGAAAATCTCATTGCGGCCTGCCGTGCCGACAAAGGGATTGTCGCTCGGAATCCCATACGGCGTTCCCTGATTGACATCAATGCGAAGCATCTTGCCGAGCAACTCCGTGATATTCTGCGCGCGATTGCCGGGGTCATTGGCCGATCCGCCATCGCCTGTAGCGATGTACAAAAATCCGTCGGGGCCGAATTCGATCATGCCGCCATTGTGATTCGAAAACGGCTGCGCGAAGGTCAGCAAAATGGTCTCCGCCGGGTCGGCAACATCGGGATTGCCAGGCGAAACGTGGTACTCAGCCAGCACCGTCGCGCCATCGCCGCTGCGCGTGTAGTTGACGAAGAACCGGCCATTGAGAGCGTATTGTGGATGAAAGGCCAGTCCGAGCAAGCCGCGTTCACCACCGAAAACGATTTTGCCGGTCAAGTTGAGAAATACGGTCGGCATGCTTTGGCCGGGTTGCAAGACCAGTATGCGCCCCGACTGCTCGACGATGAAGAGGCGCTGGCTCTGGTCGCGCGACTGCGTGACGTAGATGGGCGACATCAGATTGGAAACGACCAATTCGAGTCGGATATTGACTTCAGCGAGGGTAATCTCTTGCCGCCGGTTCGCGGCGGCGCGATGCGCGTTGGGGACAGTCGCGCCGAGCAGAATCAAGCCGATCAACAGTGTGCCAATGTGTTTCATACCCTCGTACTCCTCTTCTTCACAAAATTGTGGGGTGAGGCGATCAAGCGGGGAAAGACGATGGTGAACGGCGTGGGCGAGTCCTCAAGTTCAACCAGTCGAAATCAGGCTCTTGCCGATTCGTTCAGTCAGAAACTGATTCTAGCAGGTATTTTTCACGCCTCAAATGTGAGCCGCGTCCGCAGGCCGGTGAGCCTTCGACGATGGAAGGGCGTTGCACTCACTCTGCCAGCGCGCGGCGCACGGAGTTTTGGTGGGCGGCAAGCAAGCGTTTTGCTTCGTCACGACTCACCTGCGCGTGCGCCATCACGAGCGCGACGCGCAGGTCGTTTTCAGCCTCGCCAAAGATGCGCGACGCTTCCGCCTCGCTCAGGTTGGCTTCTTCGGCCAGTATCGCCTTAGCGCGCCGATGGAGTTTGGCATTATTGGCTTGCAGGTTTGACATCAGATTGCTGTAGACCAAACCCAAGCGAATCATCGTCGCCGTCGAGAGCATGTTCAAGATCAATTTTTGCGATGTACCGGCTTTCATGCGCGACGAACCGGCAATCACCTCTGCGCCGACGATTGGCGCGATGCTTACCTCAGCCGCTGCGGCCATCCGCGAATCGGGATTGCAAGTCACGCTGATGGCGGCTGCGCCGATGCGTTTGGCATATTCGATAGCGCCGAGCGTGTAGGGCGTGTTGCCACTGGCGGAGATGCCGACGATGGCATCTCGGGCGCTTGCGCCTGCCGCCATCAAATCGCGCGCCGCTTGCTCCGCGTCATCTTCGGCAGCTTCGACAGCGCTCCGCAACGCGCGGTCGCCGCCTGCGATGATGCCGCACACCTGTTCGGGCGAAACGCCAAAGGTGGGCGGGCATTCAGAGGCATCCAACACGCCGAGCCGTCCGCTCGTGCCCGTGCCGATGTAATACAAGCGCCCGCCGTTTTGCAGGCGTTCGGCGATACGATCAACCGCTTGCGCCACCTGATCGAGAACCCGGGCGACGGCCAGCGCGACCTGTTGATCTTCCTGATTGATGAGGGTGACCATCTCTAGCGTCGAGCGCCGATCAATGTCTGCGGTGCGCGGGTTGCGCGCTTCGGTTATCGGTTTCATAGTCGGTGAAGCGATTCTAGCCGAGCCCGATAGCGAAAACCAAATGATGAACTCGCGCCGACGGCGCGAGGCGAGCGCACCAATCCATCATCCAGCCGTGTGCGAGCTGGTCGGGGTATGCTTTAATGCTCTCTTCCAAAAGGAGGAGTGATCGGCGTGGCTGAATTCAGACTCGTTCGTGATGCCGCAACCGGCGAAGATATTTTAGAGACCTCGCTTAGCGGGCGGATGCTGCTCGATTATCCGCTGCTCAACAAGGGCATGGCGTTTACCGAAGCAGAGCGCGCCGAACTCGGACTGATCGGTTTGTTGCCGACGCGCGCCTCTGATGTCGAAGAACAACTGACGCGCAACTATGAAAACTATCGGCGCAATGCGACCGACCTCGAACGCTATCTCTATCTCGTCTCGCTGCAAGATCGCAACGAAACGCTCTTTTACAAACTGCTCGAACGCCATATCAGCGAGATGATGCCCATTGTCTACACCCCAGTCGTCGGCGCGGCTTGTCAAGCCTACAGCCATATCTATCGCCGTCCGCGTGGGCTCTATGTCTCCTATCCGCACCGCCACGAACTCGACAAACTGTTAGACAATGCGCCGGTTCCCTATGTGCAAGTTATCGTCGTCACGGATGGCGAACGCATCCTCGGCCTCGGTGATTTGGGGGTTGGCGGCATGGGGATACCGATTGGCAAGCTGGCGCTCTACACGCTGTGTGCGGGCATTCACCCGGCAACCACGTTGCCAGTGTTGCTTGACGTAGGCACCGACAACCAAGAGTTGCTTGACGACCCGCTCTATATTGGCTGGCGACACCCGCGCGTGCGCGGCGCAGAGTATGATGAATTCGTTGAAGCCTTCATCCAAGCCGTTTCGCGCAAATATCCCAACGTGCTGTTGCAGTGGGAAGACTTTGCCAGAGACAACGCCGGGCGATTGCTGGAACGGTATCGTGACCGGCTCTGTTCGTTCAATGATGACATTCAAGGGACGGGCGCGGTGACCCTAGCCGGACTGCTGGCGGCGATCAGCGTCACCGGCGGGAGTTTGAGCGAACAACGCATTGTGATGTTCGGCGCTGGCTCTGCGGCTTCGGGCATCTGTCAGCAGATCGTTGCCGCGATGCGGAGCACTGGCGCAAGCCGCGAGCAGATTAAAAAGGCCATCTGGCTGGTTGATAAATTCGGCCTCGTCCACAGCGAAGAAGCTGACCTTGAGGGATTCAAGAAAGAGTTTGCGCGACCGGTTGCTGAACTTGCCGATTGGCAGGTTGCGCGCCGCGATCATATCACCCTCGAAGAGGCCATTCGCCATATTCAGCCCACCATCCTAATCGGCACAGCGGCGCAGCCGGGCGCGTTCACCGAAGCCGTCGTGCGCGAGATGGCGCGCCACACCCATCGCCCCATCATCTTTCCCTTATCAAACCCAACGTCGAAGAGCGAAGCGGTTGCGGAGGATGTAGTCGCTTGGACAGAGGGTCGCGCATTGGTGGCGACCGGCAGCCCCTTCGCGCCGGTCAGCTACCAAGGTCGAACGATTCGCGTCGGGCAATGCAATAACGTCTACATCTTCCCCGGCGTCGGATTGGGGGTCATCGCGTCAGGCGCAAAGCGGGTCACCGACGCGATGTTCGTTGCCGCCGCGCGCGCCCTGAGCGAGATGTCTCCTGTGCATCAGGATGCCAGTGCCGCGCTCTTTCCGCCGCTCGAAGATGTGCGCACTGTCTCGCGTCAAGTTGCGCTCGCCGTCGCCAGCGAAGCCGTGCGTTCAGGATTGGCCGAGGCTCATTCTCCTGAAGAGTTGGTCAACTGTATTGATGCCAAGATGTGGCAGCCGCGCTATTTTCGCTATCGCTACAAAGCAGAGTGAACGCAGAATGAAGAATATCTCACAGAAGCTGCTGATCTCTTCTTAGCCGCGATGCCTTTGCAATACCGCAGCGAAGAAGCCATCCGTCGCGTGACGATGTGGAAAGGTTCTGACAAAGCCTTCTTTGGTTAGCAGGTCGGCAGCGAGTGGTTTAACGATTTGAAACTGCGAGTGGGCTGCCAGAAAATGATGGGCGACTGCCTCGTTCTCTTCTCTTTCCAGCGAGCAAGTCGAATAGATTAGTCTGCCGCCGACGGCAACCATCGTAGCCGCGTTGGTCAGCAAACGCAGTTGCACGTCAGCAAACCGCTTGAGGTCTTCAGGCGCGAGTCGCCATTTGATTTCCGGATTGCGTCGCACGGTTCCCGTTCCCGAACACGGCGCGTCAACCAGTATGCGATCAAATCCTTGCGCGTTGGCGTCGAAAGGCAACGTTCGGGTCGCATCAAGAGCAACGGCATCTATCGAATGAATGCCGAGGCGTGCGCAAATCTGCTTGAGCGTCTTCAGCCGCGTCGCAGAGAGATCGCAGGCGACGATGTGGCCGCGATCTTTGATGAGCGCAGCCAGATGCGACGCTTTCGAGCCAGGCGCGGCGCACAGATCAAGCACTCGCTCGCCCGCTTGCGGCTCAAGCAACAAGGCCACCAACTGCGACGCTTCGTCTTGTAGATAAATCTGCCCTTGCTCTGCCGCTTGAATGACAATTTGCGCTGCGCCTTCTTCGACGACGAAAGCATCGGTTGCGATAGTAGAAGCACGCACCCGCACGCCTTCGCGTTGCAAGCTATCGAGCAAGTCATCTGTGCGCGCGTATAGAGGGTTGACGCGAAAAGCGAGAGCAGGTGTTTGATTGTTTGCCGCTGCGAGCGCGATGACTTCGCTTTCGCCGAACCATCTGCGCCAATGCTCCAATAGCCAACGCGGGTGGGAGGTTTCGATGGCGGCGCGTTCCATCGCGTCGGTCACCCCTTCGCCCGCGCGGTCTTCCAGCCGTCGCGCCGCCTTGCGCAAAACGGCGTTGACCATACCGGCGGCGCTCGTTACGCGGGCGCGTTTGACGAGGTTGACCGATTCGTTGACCGCAGCCGACGGCGGGATGCGCGCCAGAAACCGCAGTTGATAAAGGCCGAGCCGCAAGGCGAGGCGAACCGCGAGGTCTAAGCGTTGCGGTGAACGGTTGGCATACCGCTCAATGAAATGATCGAGCGTCTTTTGCCAACGCAGCACGCCGAGCACCAGTTCATGGGCGAGCGCCTGATCTTCGCGTGACAAGTTCTGTTGCGGCAGCGCGGCCAGCAGGATGGATGAATAGGCTTGCTCACCCTCGATGC
>CAYXVU010000012.1:0-49197 GCA_964468725.1 uncultured Clostridia bacterium | reverse complement strand
GCTAAAGCCGTCGCCTAAAGGCGAGGGCTTTGACCCTCCCAGAGTGAGACAGTAAGTTGAGCCTGGAGATTGTTTTACCAAATGTGTCCTGACATGAGCCATCTATCATAGGAACGGCCATGAGAGCCATTTAGGCGAGCGCCTAGTGCAAACCCAGCCGACCTTTTTGGATAGCTGGTAGTTGTGAGAAGATCGCTGGGATGAAAGAGCCGATCTTCGTTCGTTCTTTGACTGAAAATGAGCGCACCACTTTACGTACTGGCTTGCGCTCTGGTGATGCCTTCACCCTGCGGCGTTGCCAGATTCTTTTGGCCAGCGCCGAAGCCAACACGCCACGCCAGATCGCCAGGCTGCTGGGCTGCACTTACCAGACCGTTTGTAATGTCATCCGCGAGTTTGAGCGCGACAGCTTTGCCTGTTTGCAGCGCAAGTCTTCGGCTCCAAAGTCCAGACAACCCGAGTTGGATGCGGCTAAACTTGAACGCTTGCGCGCCCTGCTGCATACCTCGCCACGCCAGTTCGACAAGCCGCGCTCGCTCTGGACCTTGCAGTTGGTCGCCGAAGTCTGCTTCGAGAAAGGCTTGACGAAGGCGTTCGTTGTCAGCTGTCAGCTCTTCCTCTAAAATGGCTCTCACGCAATCTCGCTGATTAATAATGAGGACAAACTCACGCCGCCCCAATAACTTAGGCCATGAGTGTTACCGTCGGAATCGTCGCTGTAAGCTTCTCATGTACCACATTTGCAGCGAGCCTCAGCAAGATTGCGTGAGAGCCATTTTAGGACGACCGTTGACAACATCCCCAACTATGAGCAAGTCAAAGCCGAAGGCGGGACAGTAAGCAGCGGGTTGATCGAGAAGGGCAATGACTTGCTCATGGTCAGAAAGATGAAAGACGGACTGATGCATTGGACGAAAGCTGGGGCGGCGCCAGTCATCAAACATCGGACGATGTTCATCAACCGAGGATCAAAGACAAGGACAGGGCCCCATGCTTTGGCGTTTTGTTGGCAATCCGTCCAGTAACCCTTACGTGCTTCGTTAAGGTTTGGATGAGTTGTGTTTCTGTAAGTATGGTTTTATAATTTCTCGCCGCCATGATTTCTATTCTGGATTCATCTTGTTAATAAGGCGAATCCGGAATGGAAAATTGTCAATGTGAAAAACAAATATGTTATGCCAATCAAGAGTGAAAAGTGAGTAAATGATCCTCACCGCTTGCGGTGAGGCATCCAAAGGTGCTTGATTATTTCTTTACGTTATCGCGGCGGTGGCATCGAGCCTCCCGCCACGATGGTTCATCTATCCCCGCCGCAAGCAGCGGGGCATTTAGAACCCTTTTCGTAATCAACCTGCGTCGGCCAGTTTGCCGCAGCGACGAACCAACAAGCCGTGTGTTGAACGCACTTGCGAGACGTTCTGCAAATCTGTTCTTTGAATCAACTAGCCGAATAGACTTTCTATTGGCTGCCGGATGCCCGGTACGAAACGACTAAACAAGGTCGGAATCGTTGTCTCTGCCGCGTTACGCTTGAGCTTGTAGGGCGGCACCGGATTGACCTGGCGTTCTTGCGACGCGGCTTTGGTTTCGGTGTCAGCATAGGCTTTGTCACCGAGTAAGCCGTACTCTTGCCGTTGCTAGGTGAACTCGCGCGAGGCGGCCAAATCATGTTGCAAGACCGGCGAGAAAATCGGTGCTATGGCAGCGGCAGTTTCACGAAACGGCGAGCCGCTATGACCTGTAGTTTGACGCCGCCATAATGCTTTTGTTTGGTCGTATAAAAGCTAATATGGCTCTCTCGCAAGCGCGATTGGCGCGTGTGCCTTGGGCCAGCAACAGGCAAAGAAGCGATCAGGCGGTCAGCCGTCGCGAGATGTTCAAGGTTCGCCACCGTGCCCATATGATCGTCAATGAGTAGCTCAAATGCTGGTAGAAGAAGTTGGAGACGGCGATTAAAAGCTTGATAAGAAAGCAACAAGGGGGATCACTCGCGCCAATGGGTAGCCAAGTAGTGCTAGCTGCGGCGTTGGCTGCTGTGTTCTTGCGGGTGATCGAATAAGTACATAGTCAAGAGTTCCTGATCGGTAAACAGCAGCTTGAAATTACTCAAGCGTTGCTGATTCAAAATGGGTTGATTATGGCAGAAGATACCAATTAGCAGATAGAGTTCAATAAGTTGATTTTCCACAAACCCGTCTTACAACTCGCTGCTGATCGGCTTCTCCTCTACGCTTGATTTGCAGATGCTATGAACTTGGCTGTTGGGTTTATGTTCTTTGGTACTGGCAATCGGTTGATCCTTTATTCCTGATTTCTATTCTCGACTCGCATTGATGAAAACGGGTATTGACCTTGTGTCTACTACCGGAAGTTAGAAGAAACCGAGAGACAAAGCTCAATTACTTCCCTAGACCAAAAGGGAGGGATATTGTTCGCCCCATGAATTGAGAAACCGCTCCGTTTACTAGACTTCTCGCATGGCTGCGTATTCCAATGTCCTAACTTTGAGTTTAGAAGGGTTTGCGTATACGAACAGACAGCAACCACCTTACCCTCCGTAGTTTGCCGGGTAAGCGATTTTTGGGCGACAACAAGTTGACCAATGACTTCTGAGTAGTAGGGCAGGCCCTCGGCTGCGAATGGCAAGAAGCTATCGGGTGCTTGAAAATCGAGTGAAGAGCGCCTGCCACAGATGTCTGTAACGAGATAGTGCCATTGGGAGAAATTTAGTGAACGGATTTGCCCATGGATAGGCGACGGCAAGGATGGTTTTGCCGCCGGGCGAGTGTTTCTAGGAGCCGTTTAAGGTTTCCCAACTCCGTCTGTGCGGAGGCCTGAAAAATTACCCCCGCATAGACTTCTCATCATAGGAGGATGACGATGCCCAAAAAAGAACGAAGTAAATTACCACGTCGACAATTCATCTCGGGGGCCGGGGTCGCTTTGGCTATTCCCTTTCTCTCCCTTGACGCCGTTGCGCAGCGGTCCGGCAAGGCCTCACAAACGGCAACAGCCACCATTCCGGTATTCGTCAGTGGAGCCGTAACCCGAAAGACTTCTCAAAGCTCCATCAGACGCGTCCGAACACAGGTGGCGCTTGCTTGCGGAGAGGTATCACGAGCTATGGCTGCGGTCAATCCTAATCCTGAAGTTTTAGGCCGCCTCATTGCGGAAGACGCGGTCTTTCTGGATTTCGATGGAAAGGTCCGGAATAAGAAAGAGATGCTTGCCTATAACTCCGAAATGTCGAGCAAACAACTTTACCAAAACCTGAAAGTCGATAGTCAGAATGTCACAGTTGTGGCAGAGGATACGGCGATACTGATGGTGCAAATGAGTGCCCGCGGCCAGGATTCGGAGAATAGAGATATTTCAGGTCAATTCCGGATCGCGCATATCTTCGCTGATCGAGGCGGCACCTGGCAGATGATTGCGGTAAAGATGTTCAAAGTCGCTTGACCTCAGTCGCAGCAACCTTTTGCTATACGGTTACGCCTGCCGATCTGACCAAATGCGAATTTCGAACAGTGATCGGATTAGCACAGACGTGGGTAGAGTTCCTTCTGATGCCGCTTTTCATTTCAAGAGAGGTCGGGTCGGGCATTCGCGCCGGCTGAAATTTCCAAGCGAGACCTGTCTGACTCGTCCTCCGTCAAGGTAGGCGCTAATTCTTGTCTTTCAAGTTGCTGTCCAATCGATCTGCGGCAAGTCGGCCGTTGGAGGGTTGGTCATCGAACTCAACGGCGCTCTCCAACGGCCGACTTGCGTAGGCAGATAGGTTGTTTTCCATCTGAGATGCCCCAGAGATCGCAACGTCAAGATGGCAGCACAAGAATTGTCATCCTTCCCTATCGGATCAGCACACCCAGATGCCGGATGAGTGTCGGCGTTGCCATGGTGAGAGCTTTTCGAGAGCAGGGCCCCGTGTCACTCTTCCTTTGCAGGACTGGTGACTTTTGCATCATATAGTTCTTTTTTGGCCCTTTCGATCTATTGCCTAAACCAGCGGAATCGGTAATAATCTCCGAGCAGGTTATTTGATCAATACAGGGAGCCGGTCATCAAAGTATCTGGCACTACGCAGCAGACCAAGCCAAAAGAGGAGGCGGTTCTTAAGAGATGAAGGCAAGAGGCAAGAGCGTTGGCTAGACCTGTGATGGTTAGTTATGGATTCCTAGTTCGTTGATTGTCCTTGGATTCTGATCGCCAAACGCTTCCACTTTGTATCCTCGTATTGTAGGTTCCGTTTTGACGGGAGAGGGCGTCCCTTCTCACTTTCTTGAAGATTTGAGCGAGAACCTTCTCCCTCGGGAAAGCCCATCTGATGCATGGGGATCGAGCATCAAGCTATGCCTTTGTAGTTTATCCTATGGCTATTTTTGGGGCTCCTGCTTATAGCTATAGACCTACCTTTTATTGCGACAACAAAAGACCGTCAAGTCGCAATAGCCATTTCGCACCTACATCTTTTTTGTAACGTATATACCTCATCACAATAATCACCAAGGTCTTCTATCTCTTGCTAATAACCCACCGGCCCATCCTCTGAAGCCAGGTGCGCAGGAGATATTCGCCCTAGAGAAATGAGGTACACGCAATGAATCGGAGGATACGCCTCTTCATTATTGATGACAATCGGCTATTTATCGAGTCTATTACACCGCTTCTTGATGCCCAACAGGATATCCAAATGGTTGGGATGGCTACTGATGCTCATGAGGCTTTCAAGAGCCTTCAGTCACTGAAGATGGATGTTGTGCTGATGGCTGCTGGGATGGACCAGACCAATATCGTGGAATGGATCCACAATCTCGAGGCCGCCGCTCCCAAACTGCGGGTGATTGTATTCGGCCTCAATGGAAATAACGAATATATTCTTGAATTGATTGAAGCGGGCGCGAGCGGCTACGTTCTCAAGAATGCCTCCTTTGACGAAATGCTCGAAACCGTGAGGTCCGTCTTCGAAGGACGTCCGCCTTGCTCACCGCTCATCACCGCCAGGCTTTTCGAGAGGATGGCGCAGTTGTCAAAGCGGCATAGTACTAGCCCCTCAAAACGACTTGCCAACCTGACGCCACGCGAACAGGAGATTTTGGAGTTCATTGCCCTAGGGCTTGGCAATAAAGAAATTGCGCAGCAACTCCACATCTCCATTTTTACAGTGAAGAACCACGTTCATAACCTGTTGGAGAAACTTCAGCTTTGCTATCGCCGAGAAGCAATTCGCTTCGCCTATGAGAATGGGCTGGTCGAAAACCACCCTATCGGTGGTGGCAGAGCTATGGCATTGGCCGCCAAGCCCGACGGACAGCCGATGAGAGAAAGAGCCGCCCTCAATAAGGATTGAAGCCGGGCCGAGCGCGACGAAACGCGCCGACTTGTTGTCCGGATATGTCTTCTTCACAGATTGAGAGTTGTAGCTTCTGAGGAGGGAATGACACATGGCTACTAATTTACGAAGGCGCGCACCAATGCCGAGCACAGGGTTGAGCCTTTCCAAATGGTTGCATTATCACTTTCTCTCGATATCGAAAGATGAAGCGGCTTTTGATCGGCGCGGTTTCGGCCTGTGTGACCTGGCAACGCAAAGACGATTGGAAACGATTGGTGAGACCTTTCTCTATGGGTATAACGCAGCGCTTGTTGAAGACGATGTTTTTTCGCTTCAAACCTGCCTCGACTCGGTTACGGATGAACTACGCGGATTTGCCTATGAAGGGGCGGCGATGGGGGTGACCCTTCTCGATCAGCTTTCGCCCTTTCGTCAAAGGCGGTTGGATGACTTGCTCGCCGGGCCCGGCGCGCCGCACCGCTTCATGGTGCACGTTGGCGCTGGTTGGGCACTGGCTCGGCTGCCCCTAAGAATAACGCGGTTTCAGGAGCGCCGGGACGCTTTGTTACGCTGGCTGATTTTTGACGGCTATGGGTTTCACGAAGGGTATTTCCACTGGCCTAAGTCAATCAACGGTCAGCAAGTACCAGCCAGAATAACTGGCTATGCTCGCCGCGCCTTTGACCAAGGGTTAGGCCGAAGCCTCTGGTTCGTTGCTGGCTCAGACCTCCTGCGGATTGCTCGGACGATTGCCTCGTTTTCCACATCGCGGCACGGAGATTTATGGAGCGGGGTTGGTCTCGCCTGCGCTTATGCGGGAAGCCTTGATGATCGGAACCTTGAAGCCTTGCGGGCGGCGGCAACAGGCCATCTTGAAGAGTTGGCTCAGGGAGCCGCTTTTGCTGCCAAGGCGCGCTTAACAGCAGGCCATTGCCCGCCTCACACAGAACGGGCTTGTCGGGTGTTATGCGACCTCTCAGCTGCCGATGCCGCGCACCTCACCGACCGGGCATTGATCTCGCTTGCCGACCGAGGCGCGACCCCCAAATACGAAGTTTGGCGCCAGCGAATACAGGCGAATTTCCGTAAGCCTTCGGTTCGGAAGCCTTTTTTACAACCTTCAGATGTTCGCCACTGAGCGCGAAATAGTCTGAGAGTAGAGGAAGGAAGCCGAAACCCGACGATTTCACCTCCTTGTCCATACGAATTGAGGAAGCAGGAATGAGCAAATTACATCACCTTTCTCGACGATACGCGAAAAATACGATTGCCCTGTTATTGGTTATTGCCGTCTATGCGCTGGCGCAACCAGCGCGGATCAGCCAAACGGAGCGCGAACGACTCGCCGCTCCTTTTCGATTTGACCGGCTGCCGCTGCCCACCTTAGAGGGCTTCCACCGCAAGCTCATCCGCGAGGTGAACCCGTCCCTAAAGCGAATTGCCGCCTGGATTTCTGCTGTTGGAGCGGCGGTTGCGCTGAATGACCTCGATGGTGATGGGCTGCCTAACGACCTGTGTTACGTGGATCCGCAAATTGATCAAGTGGTAGTTACCCCCGCACCCGGAACGCCACAACGGTTTAAGCCTTTCGCCCTCAATCCCAGCCCCTTACCTTTTGATGCGCGCGTCATGGCGCCTATGGGCACGCTGCCAGGAGATTTTAATGAAGATGGTTATTTGGATGTGCTGACCTATTATTGGGGGCGTACCCCGATCATTTTCTTGCGAACGAAAGTGCAAGCGGTTACCGAGCACGCACCTTTATCGAGAGAGCAATTCGTGCCAGTCGAACTGCTTTCAAGCTCAGAACGCTGGTATACGAATGCTGCCACACAAGCTGATCTAGATGGTGATGGCCACATTGATCTGATCTTTGGCAACTACTTTCCGGACGGAGCTCGCATCCTCGATCCCAATGCCACCAATGGAGAGCAGATGCAGCATTCCATGTCACAGGCGCGAAATGGCGGGCGCAACCGTTTCTTCCTTTGGTCGGAGGCGGCTGCGGTCACGCCTCCGGTGGTTGCTTTCGTTGATGCCACTGACTCGGTGGCGGAAGACCTCCTCCATGGTTGGACGCTAGCCATCGGCGCTGCCGATTTGGACGGCGACCTGCTGCCGGAAATCTACTTTGCCAATGATTTTGGTTCAGACTGCTTCTTATACAATCGCTCGCGTCCAGGCCATTTGCGGTTCGACCTGCTTCGAGGCGAAAAGACATTTTCAACTCCCAAATCTAAAGTGCTCGGAACCGATTCCTTTAAGGGTATGGGAGTCGATTTCGGTGACCTCAATGGCGATGGGATTACGGATATTTATATCAGCAACATCGCGCGCGAGTATGCGCTTGAAGAGAGCCACCTTGCTTTCCTCGGCAGCGGCGAGACCCACCTGATGCAAAAGGGTATTGCGCCCTACGCAGATGCTAGCGAAGCGCTCGGCCTGTCGCGCAGCGGATGGGGATGGGACGCGCGGCTAGCCGATTTTGACAACGATGGCGACGTCGAAGTGGTACAGGCAACGGGATTTCTGAAAGGGCAGACGAATCGCTGGCCTGAACTGCATGAATTGGCCATGGGTAACGACCAACTTTTGCAATATCCACGTAACTGGCCACGCTTCGAACCGGGAGACGATCTTTGTGGTCACGATCATAATCCGTTTTTTGTGCGCGCTTTGGGAGGGCGATTTTACGACTTAGCGCGTGAAATTCGCCTTGATCAGCCGCAGGTCAGCCGTGGACTGGCAAGCGGGGACGTTGATGGCGATGGTCGGCTGGATTTCGCCATCGCCAATCAATGGGAAACTTCCTACTTTTATCACAACCAAGCGCCAAGCCCCGGTATGTTTCTGGGACTGCGTCTGCTTTTGCCCCTAGCCAAGCAGGCGCCAGCGCCGACGATTTTCTATAGCGGATTACCACCCGCAGACCATTTGAGCCGCGCAGCGATTGGGGCCAAGGTGACAATCTATCTGCCAGGCGGCAGACGGTTGATTGCACAGGTAGACGGCGGAAACGGTCACTCTGGAAAACGGAGTCCCGAACTGCATTTTGGGCTGGGGGAGATATCAAAGGAAGAGAAGCTTGAGGTCGAAATACGTTGGCGGGATGCTCACGGCCAGGTTGGGCAACAAACCTATTTTTTGACGCCGGGCTGGCACACGGCACGGTTGGGCAGATAAGCAGGAGAACTACATGATGATGCAAGATGATTGGGCGAAAACGAGCCGATTGGGAGGGCTGAGGCGGTTTGCTGTGGCCATTACGATCTTGAATCTTCTTGGCCATACCTTCTTCGGGTTTGAACAGTCCTTTGCTCAGCCGCTCGCAGCAGTGGCTTCCGCCTATGGGACAGAACTCTTTTTGGAGTTAGTAGATGCTCGGATTCGTAGGCGAAGACCGAATTTCTTAGGGGGCATAGTAATCTTCGTCGATTTTTTTCTCTCTGCGCATATCACGGGTCTGGCGGTGGCGATGCTGCTGTATGCGAACGACCGCATCTGGCCGATTGTGTTTGCCACGGTCGTCGCCATTACCTCAAAATCGGTTCTGCGGGTGCGGGTTGGCAATAGCACTCGCCATTTCTTCAACCCTTCTAATTTGGGCATTACGGCGACATTGTTGCTGTTTCCCTGGGTAGGCATCGCGCCGCCCTATCATTTCACGGAAAACCTTGACCGAATCGGCGACTGGATTTTGCCTGCCATCATTGTGCTTTCGGGCACGATTCTCAACGCCCGCCTGACCCACAAGCTGCCGCTGATTGTCGCTTGGCTGCTTGGCTTCATTGCCCAAGCTGCGATTCGCACTACCCTTTCGGGAGAGTCTCTACCAGCCAGCCTGCTGCCTATGACGGGTGTGGCATTCATTCTGTTTACTTTCTACATGGTGACCGATCCGGCTACGACTCCGACCGACCGACGGGGTCAAATTCTCTTCGGGGCAGGCGTTGCCGCCGCCTATGGGATGCTGTTGCAACTACATATTGT
This sequence comes from uncultured Clostridia bacterium, assembly GCA_964468725.1. GTDB lineage: Bacteria > Acidobacteriota > Blastocatellia > UBA7656 > UBA7656 > CAYXVU01. The sequence continues at coordinate 39,875 of CAYXVU010000012.1, read as the reverse complement.
TTTCGGTCTCTTCTTTGCGTTGACGATCATCTGCGCGGTTCGCGGGCTTAACCTCTTTGCCCGCTCTGTGCTGACGCAGCGCGTTTTGGTGGAGGCTTCGGCCGAGGCTCCATCCATAGTGCGGGAGATATAAGGGATGAAACACGCTATCGCCATCATCGGCATGGCTTGTTGCTATCCGGATGCCGACACGCCGACGGCACTGTGGGAAAATGTGCTGGCGCAACGTCGAGCCTTCCGGCGGATTCCGGCTGAGCGTTTGAGTGCAGCCGATTACTTCTCAACCAACCGCGCCGCACCTGACAGGACTTACTCTTTCGAAGCCGCTCTAATCGAAGGCTACGAATTTGACCGAGTCCGATTTCATGTCATGGGGAGTACCTTCCGGGCTGCTGATCTCACACACTGGCTGGCGCTCGATGTTGCGGCGCAGGCACTCAGGGATGCCCGTTTTCCCAACGGGCAGGGCTTGGCCAAGCAAACAGCCGGTGTCGTCCTTGGCAACACGCTCACGGGCGAGTTTGCGCGCGCTTGCGGTTTGCGGCTGCGCTGGCCATATATCCGCCGCGTGACAGAAGCCGCCCTCGTTGGCAGAGGATGGTCACAGCACGAGCGACAGGCCTTTCTGGAAGAGCTGGAAGCGGAATACAAAAGGCCATTCCCGCCTGTCGGCGAAGAGACCTTAGCAGGCGGACTGTCAAACACGATTGCGGGACGGATCTGTAATCACTTCGATTTGAAAGGAGGCGGGTACACAGTTGACGGTGCTTGCTCATCTTCTCTGCTCGCCGTGACGACAGCCTGCTCATCGCTGATAGCCGGAGATGTTGATTTGGTGCTAGCTGGCGGCGTTGATCTGAGCCTCGATCCCTTCGAGCTCGTCGGCTTCGCTAAGACCGGAGCCTTGGCGACAGGTGAAATGCGTGTTTACGACCGCCATTCCAACGGCTTTTGGCCAGGAGAAGGCTGTGGCTTCGTCGTCCTGATGCGGCACGAAGATGCCGTAAAACAGAATCGGCAGGTCTACGCTGTGATTCGCGGCTGGGGTATTTCTTCAGATGGAAAAGGCGGCATCACCCGCCCTGAAGTAAATGGACAAATGCTGGCTTTGCGGCGCGCCTATGCGCGAGCGGGCTTCGGCATTGAAACGGTGCCGTATTTTGAGGGGCATGGTACAGGCACTGCGGTAGGTGATGAGACGGAGTTAAAGGCCTTGTCGCAGGTGCGCCGTGAAGCTGCGGCCCAGTCTGCACCGGCGGCGATTGGCTCAATCAAAGCCAACATTGGCCACACGAAAGCAGCTGCTGGTGTTGCTGGGCTGATAAAAGCGACAATGGCGCTTCACCATCAACTCTTGCCGCCGACGACCGGTTGCCACGAACCGCACCCGGTGATTGCCGGTTCGCAGTCCGCGCTTCGTGTTCTTGAACAGGGGGAATTGTGGCCGACCGCCTATCCGCTGCGTGCCGGTGTCAGCGCCATGGGATTCGGCGGCATAAATACCCATTTAGTATTGGAGAAACCCGTCGCCACACGCCGAAAAACCCTGCGAGGAGATGATCGGACGCTGCTTGCCTCAACACAAGATGCGGAACTCTTCTTGTTTGCCGCCCAAGATGCCCAGTCTCTACAAACACAGATCAAGGAGCTTTTGCCCATCGCCGCGCGCCTGTCGCGGGCCGAGATGGGCGACTTGGCAGCCGCTCTTGAACCGCTATCCGGTTTCGGACGGTTGCGAGCCGCCATCGTCGCTTCCAGCCCGCTTGAGTTGGAGGAGCGTCTGCGGAGAGTGAGCGAACTCCTGTCAGAAGGCGCTCACCGATGTTTCGATGTGCGCAAGGGAATTTTTCTATGTCAGGTCGTCAATCCGCCGCGCATCGGCTTTCTGTTCCCCGGCCAAGGCTCGCGGCTGCCTCGTAATGGCGGAGCCTTGCGCAACCGTTTCACCTTTGTTGCAGATATCTATCGAGATGCGCACTTCGCTGCCGACAGCGATGGCCTTGCCACGGAGGTTGCACAGCCAGCGATTGCCGTCGCTTCGTTGGCTGCTCTGCGGGCGTTAGATTGGCTAGGAATTCAAGCGACGGTGGGGGTTGGCCATAGCCTTGGGGAGATTACGGCGTTGCACTGGGCGGGCGCCTTTAGCGCCGCTGCGCTGTTGCGCATCACGACGGCTAGGGGGAAGGTGATGGCGAGCGCGTCGAGCACACGCGGCGCGATGGCCACCGTTATGGCTGCCCCGGAAGAAGTGGAACCCTTTCTCAAGGGCGACGATTCCGTCGTAATGGCTGTCTATAACGCGCCTCGTCAGACGGTGATCTCTGGCAATCCGGAGGCGCTTGAAGCTATACTGACCCGTCTGCAAACAGCGGGATTGAAGGCCACTCGCCTGCCAGTCTCGACAGCCTTTCACTCTCCTCTGGTTCGATCTGCTGTGCTGCCATTGCGTCAGTTTCTAGCCGGAGAGGCGTTCGCGCCCCTCCAGCAAATTGTCTATTCGACGGTAACCGGTCGCCCGCTTGACCCGGCGGGTGATTTTCGAGAGCACCTCTGTCAGCAAGTAACCTCGCCGGTTCTCTTCCGGGCGGCAGCTTTAGCCGCCTCCGAAAGCCTTGATTTATGGATTGAGGTTGGCCCCAATCGCGTCTTGAGCGGTATCGTTGCTGATTTTATTGATCTCCCAACCATTGCCCTCGATGCCGGTGGCCCATCTCTGCAAGGGCTGTTGAAAGCCGCTGCTGCCGCCTTCGTACTCGGCAGCGCGTCAACAATCAGAAACCTCTTTACGGAGCGCTTCACGAAACCTTTTGCTCTCAACTGGCAACCGCATTTTCTTGTCAACCCCTGCGAGTTGGCGCCCTCGTTCGAAGGCTCTGAGCCAAACCTCGGCTCTTACTTGACCCAAGCTGTGGACGACAAGAGTCACCTGGCGACTGAGGTTGAATCTCCATCCCCGCTACCAATTGGTGATGACCGCAAACCGCTAGAGGTCGTGCGCGGCCTCGTCGCTGCGCGCACTGAGCTGCCAACCTCTGCCATTAGCGACGAGGCGCGGCTGTTGAGCGATTTGCACCTCAATTCAATTGTTGTCGGGCAGCTTGTCATCGAAGCGGCGCGCCAACTTGGATTGCGTCCTCCTGCAGCGCCTCTTGACTTTGCCGACGTAACCGTCGCTGAGTTTGGCGAAGCGCTGGCGGGTTTTGCGCATGTAGAGGGGGCGACGCCTGATGAGGCAGAAGACCCGTTGACAGGCGTTGATTCTTGGGTAAGAGCCTTCACCGTTGAACTGGTTGAGTGTCTGGCGGGCGCGCCTTCGATTGCCTCTGGCGCGGGATGTTGGAGGTTGATTGCGACGCCGAGTTATCCGCTGGCTGATGCGCTTGGCCAAGCCCTCGTCAATGTCAGCGGCAGCGGCCTCATCATTTGCCTGCCGCCTGACCCTTATGAGGAATGCCTGCCGCTTCTGTTCGATCATATCCGCCAAGCGCTGCAGGAACCGGAACCCCCGCCCATCTTCCTGATTCAACATGGCGGCGGCGGCGCTTCACTGATGCGGACGCTTCATCTTGAACGACCCAATCTGACGGTTCGCGTAATTGATGTGCCGATGGCTCTAACTTCGATTGATTGGATTATTGCGGAGATTCGTTCAGCCGAAGGGTATGGCGAGGCGTACTATGGTGAGGACGGACGCCGGTGGGAACCTGTCTGGAAGTACTTGCCTGTCCGCCAAGCGGAGTCGCCCTTGCCGTTTGGCCCAGATGACGTATTAGTTGCGACAGGCGGCGGCAAAGGCATTACCGCCGAGTGCGTTCGGTCAATAGCTCTCCAGACCGGGGTCAGACTGGTTTTGATTGGCCTTTCGGATCCGTCTGACGACCAAGAATTGGCTGACAATTTGGCGCGCTTAACCGAATTCGGGATACGCTTTATTTATGTGGCGGCCGACGTCATTGATGCGGGTTCTATGCAAGCAGCCGTGGCTAATGCTGAAAGCCGCTTTGGGCCGGTTACTGCCATCCTGCATGGCGCAGCCATCAATAAGCCGCATCTGATAACCTCTATGGATGAAGAGTTGCTCAAGCAAACGATTGCCATAAAAGTACAAGGATTGCGCAATCTGCTCACCGCTGTTGACCCCACACGGCTGCGGGTGCTCGTGACTTTTGGCTCGATCATCGCGCGTATGGGTTTGCCGGGAGAATCGCATTATGCGCTGGCCAATGAGTGGATGGCCCGCCTCACAGACCGTTTCCAGCAAGAACATCCTGAGTGCCGCTGTCTGACTGTGGAATGGTCTGTTTGGTCGGGTGTTGGCATGGCACAGCGCATCGGCGGATTGGAAGCCCTTATGCGTTCTGGCATTACCCCCATAACGCCGGAACGTGGCATGGCCATGCTAAAGAGCCTTCTAGCGCAGAGGTTGCCAACTTCTGCCATCGTGGTGACGGGGCGCATTAGAGACCTGGACACGGTGCGGATGGCATCAGCGGAATTACCCTTATTACGATTTCTGGAACACCCGCGATTGCATTTTGATGGCATCGAGCTGATCGCCGACGCAGACCTATCAGTTGACGCAGACCCTTACGTCTGTGAGCACGTTTTTCACGGAGAGCGACTTTTTCCCGCCGTCATGGGGCTTGAGGCGATGGCGCAAGTCGCTACCGCGCTCGCCGGGTGCAATCGTCCACTCGTCTTCGAGAAAGTCCGTTTTGCCCGTCCCATCATCGTGCCGGAAAGCGGCGCCGCACGCATCCGCATTGCCGGACTGCTCCGAGAAGACGGCACCGTAGAAGTCGCCATCCGAAGCGCCGATACGTCGTTTCTGGTTGACCACTTCAAAGCTCACTGTCGTCCGCAAGACGAATTCATCGGAGAAGCTGAGGGAGCCGCCTTTCTGCCTCGCCCTTCCCTTGAATCTGGCGATGATACTTTCCAGATGGCAGACGACCTCTATGGCGACATCCTATTTCATCAGGGCCGCTTCCGCCGCCTCCGGCGCTACCTCAGGCTCTCAGCCCGCGAATGCATTGCCGAAGTGCAAGCCGCGCCGACAGGCGATTGGTTTGGCCGTTTCTTGCCCGCCACGATGGTCTTAGGCGATGCGGCGGCGCGAGATGCGGCCATTCATGCCATTCAGGCGTGCATCCCTCACGCTACAGTGCTGCCGGTCGGCGTGGACCGGTTGGAGATAACGGGCGCAACGCTGACTGGCCCAAGTCTTGTACGGGCGCGTGAGCGCGAAAGAACCGGTGACCTGTTCACTTATGACTGCGAGGTTGTAGATGAGCGTGGCATGGTGCTTGAACGGTGGCGGGGATTGAGCCTTCAGGTTGTCAGATGGAATGACGGTCGGCGGCCATGGCCTGAGGGGTTGCTTGCTCCATACCTTGAGCGACGGGTGAGCGAACTCTTACCGGGAACAGCCGTGACCATCGCCCTCGGTCGGAACACCGAGGGGGCGCGCCGGTCGCATAGTGATGCGATGCTCCGCCGTTGTCTATCCGACCAGGCGGAAGCGCGACGCGGGCTGGATGGCAAGCCGGAGGTGCTGGGTGGCCTTTCCGTATCGGTTGCCCACGCAGACGATCTTACCTTAGCTGTGGCGGCGGCTCGTCCCCTCGGCTGTGATCTTGAGAGAGTTGCCGATCTGCCCATCGAAGGCTGGCGCGACCTTCTTGGCCGCGAGCGCTTCCAGCTAGCCATGGTCATGGCTACCGAGACGGGTGACGACATCCCGCTGTCTGCTACAAGAGTCTGGACAGCAATAGAAAGCCTCAAGAAGGCTGGAGCTCTGGTCAATGCGCCGCTTGTGATGTCAAAGGTAGAACCTGATGGGTGGGTTAGCTTAACATCAGGGCTGTTTACCATCATCACAGCAGAAGTCGCGGTCAACAGGGAGCGGCTGGCAATCGCTTTGGCGGTGACCGTTGAGGAGACGCTATGCGAGCATTTGAGTATTGCCATGTAGTTGGCTTCGAAGAAACGAATCTGGTGGGCAATGTTTATTACGTCAACCACCTGCGTTGGCAAGGTCGCTGCCGCGAGATGTTTCTGCGTGAAAAAGCTCCGGATGTATTAGCGGAACTTAATCGCGGGCTCTGTTTGGTGACGACGCGCTGCGCCTGCGATTATTTGGCAGAGTTAGCTGCTTTCGATGAGATTCTCATCCGTATGCGACTCAAGAGCATGGCGCAGAATCGCCTCTCCATGATCTTCGAGTACTGGCGGCGTGATGGCAACAAAGAGAACTTGGTGGCACGCGGCGAACAGGAAATCGCTTGCTTGATGCGGGAAGCGGATTCCCTGCGACCGATCCCCATACCCGCCGCGTTGCGAGAGGCTTTGCAAAACTACACCTAAAAGAGAGCGAAACGCGCCACTCTTGCCCCTGACGCCAAGAGCCGGGAGGGAATTCGTATGTCAGAAGCGCCGCAGGTATTGACAAGCGCCAGAAGAGCCAGCACTTGTGCCTCGCACTCGCGCGCTGTAGAGCGCGTCATCCGTGCCATGCGCGAGCGCGTGGATGAGCCGTTCTCTTTGCAATCTATGGCTGAGATTGCTTTTCTCAGCCCGTTTCATTTCGACCGCGTCTTCCGTCAGACGACAGGGATACCGGCCTGTCAGTTTCTCGGAGCGCTGCGTATTGAAGCCGCGAAACGCTTGCTGTTGACGACGAAACTGAGCATCACCGACATCTGTTTTGAGGTTGGCTACAACAGCCTTGGAACCTTTACAACGCGCTTCACCCAACTCGTCGGCCTGCCACCGCGCCAATTGCGCCATTTGGCGCAACAAACGGCAGATTCGGACTATGCCTCCTTGTGTAAGTACCACTGCAAAGTTGACAACTCTAGAGCCGAGCCTGTCGGGTTGCGAGGTCAGATCATTGCAGAAACAAGCTTTTCCGGAATGATCTTCGCAGGATTATTTACCAAGCCTATCCCCCAAAGCCGCCCGCTTACTTGCGCATTATTAAGTAACCCCGGCCCTTTCCGGTTTGGCTGCGTGAGGCCGGGGCAGTATTCAATCTTTGTCGCCGCCTTCCCAAAGTCAGACGATCCCCTGAGCCTTCTACTTCCTGAAGAGGCCGCTGTTCGAGTTGGCCTCAGCCCATCTGTTGAAATGGCCGCTGACCAGTCTGCGACGAGCGCAGATGTGGAACTGCGCCCAATGAGATTGACTGACCCTCCTCTCCTGATTGCCTTACCCTTTTTGTTCATTGAGCGGATGGGTTTGAGGCGACAATCCGCGCTCTCAACCAACTAATACCAAAGTGCAGGACAAAGTAAGAACAGCTTATTGAGCTGCAGTCTCAGATCGCAGCTCAATAAGCTGTTCTTGGTTCGCAACTCGGTAGAATACAGCACTGAGTGAGATGAGCGGGTCGGCTAGGCCACCGCGATTTGCCCTGTGGAGATGAGGGGTATTGAAATGTGGAAAAGGTGCAGGGTTGTTATCAGACGGATAGACGATTTTCCGCTGAGTTACCCGCAGCAGAAGATATCTAGCGATGTCAAAGTACAGACGACTGAGGCAAGCCGACGACTCACTCAGGATGCAAGACGGCTCGTCGGATCAAGCAATCCCGAGGGCGTTGTAGGCGCGGATCGCATCGCGCACGATTAGGCCTGCACAACCTCATCTGTGGTTATGCACTAGCTAGACCGTGCGCTACGACCAGTTATGCGGCGTACCCGACAGTTGTGCACCACCGCACATCTGCGCTGCCCGTCGCATTGCGCCAGCCCAAAAAGTTGTTAGGAGTCGGCGTTCAGAAAGCTGGAGATCGGGAGGTAGGTTCTCCCAGTTAAAGTGGAAAACTTGAAAGAGGCTCCGCCCCCACCCGGCTGGTTCAAGCCACAATCTTCCCCCAACCTCTGTGTTCCATATCTGTCGCTTTAAGGAGAAGGCAATGTGTGGGAGGAAGGAGGGAGAAGACTGACCGGGTTGTATCACCTCGCGGACAACCATGTTCACCATACCACTGGCATCTCCCAAGAAGACTGGCAACACTTCTCCCTGTACTAGGCTGCCGTGCATTGACAAGAGCCAGTATTTGAGCGCCTGCGGTGTGATCAATCTATCCCAAGCCTCATAAAGCGGCAGGGCAACTTCGATTTGCGCATAGGGTCCCATGCGGCGCCAGGGCCAGCGCCATTCCAAACCAGTGCGCAGATAAGCCGCAAGCTGATCGAGTATACCTGGCCAACCGCCGCCATTCCAGGTTTGCCAATCCCAAGGAGGGTTGGTTGCCTCTTCCGTAACGGTCACCCGTGTCAGGTCGCCGATGGATTCTAGTTGCCAGGTGACCAATGTGGCCTGACCGATTCCGAGCCAGCGCCAGAAGTATTGCAATCGCGCCTTGGGCGTCACCGATGTCGTCCGGCACAAAAAGAACTCGCCATCCTCGAAATCGAGCACGCAATCTTTGTGCAGGTCTGCCAATGAGCCGTGACAGACGGCCAACCATTGCTTCAGGTCTGCAGGAGAAATCAAGGCCTGCCACACCTCGCTCAGGGGTGCGGGAATCTCAATGGCGGTAACGAGCCGCTCCCAGCGGTCGCGAATCAAGGGGCGTCCAGCAGGCAGGTGCAAGCTGGGAATTTGCGTAGCTGCTTGTCGAAGGAGCAAGAAGTTCTCGGCACCATCGGAAGGCGTAGCCAATTCGCGGGCTTGCGGCCAAGCCGCAACTCCGGACTCCCCGTTCTCTTGGTTCGAAGCGGTGGATGGCGGGCGTGGCTGTTCTGACATGGGCACTCTCCTTTAGCGATTTCGCCACAGACTCGTTTGGGTTATGAGAGGGCGCTGAGAAGAAGCCGCGCTCAACAGCAGCCCGGCACTTGGAAGCCCTTTTCAAGGGTTGCTGTTTGCAGAGAGGAACTCGAAATTTCCAGGTTTGGGACGAATGGACTGGTCGGTCCTCGGCAACACGCAACCCAACGGCAGCTACCCCCGTATGCTCGTATCTTCGAGAAGACAAAGAGCCAAACAGCAAGCCCTTCAGGCGAGCGCCCTCTGCTAATCGGCAAGATCGGGTTGCTAAACCTCGCCCGAAGCGACCGGCGCCGGTCGCTCCGCTGCGCTGCTGGATCAAGCATCCTCGTGCTCCCGCCGATGATCCGTTAGTTCCCGGATTTAGTGCTGACGATCTCAGCCTCTGTAATGTAGGTGCCCATGGAGAACTTTAGGCTCGTCAGATAGGCTGCAGGCTCGCCTTCCAGATTGCCCTGATTGTATAAGGGCAAAATATGATAGATGCGGCCATCCCCAGGAGCACCCGCCGGAGGGATCGCTTTCACATTATCAATCGTCAACTCAATCGGCTCTTTGTTGACCAGCGTCAGGCCGAGTTTGGGCAGGTTGAATTGCGCAGCGACCGCCATGCGGCAGGCCTTTTCGGGCTGCTCACATTGCAGATCAGCATGAGGGGTTCGAAGCTGGCCCGTTGAGAGAACTTCAGGGTTCAGCGTGACGATGATAGACCCCAGTTCTTCAGATTCGCCGCGCATACACATCTCAATCAGGTTGGTATAAACCTCCGAATCAACCCACCGCTCGGTGGTCGGCTTCGAGCGTGCGACGCGGACGTATCCTTTGAACTGAACCTCGAACTCACCTTTTCCAGGGACATAGAATCTATCGGTTGAAACGATGCCCAAATTATCAATTCCTGGAACCGGCGGAGTAAAGGGTTCAACGGATTGTGGCGCATATAAATTGGGCAGCCCTTCCAAGTCAACGCGCGGTCCATAGGCAAGTTTAGGAGAGCTAACTGTCGTTGCCATATCTTCGCTCCTTTCGGGTTTCTAAGTGAATTGTGATCATAAACCACCTAACTCTTACCAAAATTTTTGGCACGCGTCTTCTTTCAAATTGCTGAGTTTTCCTTCTCCGTCGGCGGCCAATCCGCGCACACTCAGATGGCGAAGGCAAAGCAGCGCGGAGCTCGGCGCTCGAAAAGCTATCGCTTTGGCAATCCCCAGGCTCATCCGGAGGTGCCGATCATATAGAGGCGCAAACCCGCAAGCCATCCCTCTAAGAGGCTGGTCAGAAAATGAGCAAGTTCGGAGAAGCGAATGAGCCGCTTCTATGTCACCATCTCGACATGGCCAGTTCTGACGCGACGCAATTCGTGAGGAATCGGCGCCGCCGTAAGCCGTTGAGCTTGATGGCGACAGGATTTGCGGGGTTTCCGAGGCAAGGCCGCGCCGTCCTCATGGTCGCCAGCGGAGGGCATGCCCTTTCGAGTCAGGTCAGGCCGTATTCAGTAACCGGTCTCACGTCGTTTCTTCAATGACTGTTAGGGAGGAAAATCCATGTCGCTAGAACAGCAGAATAAAACTCTTATCCGTCGTTACGTTGAAACTTGGAATCAGGGCGATCTAGAAGCACTAGCCAGTTTCTGGTCCCCGGACATGCTCCACTATACCCGATCCTCGGCTCACTCGGCTGAGGCGGTCAAAGGAATCATCGGTTCGTTTATGAGGGCCTTCCCCGACCTGCAATGGGAGATCAACGACATCGTCGCCGAAGGCGACAAGGTTGTGACTCGCATGACGGCGCAGGGAACGCACAGCGGCGACTATATGGGGGTTTCGGCAACCGGCAACAAGATCAACTGCACGGTTATGGGAATCGCTCGCTTTGACGACGGGAAAATTGTCGAGCATTGGGGCGTCACGGACGAATTGGCGATGATCGCCCAGATTGGCTTGCTGCCGCGCGAATATCTTGCCGCGATGATTTAAGGGCTGGCGATTCACGCCCCGTTGCTCTCTGCCGGGGGCCGAAAGAAACAACAAGGTTATGGCCGCTGCAACGCCTCCAAATTTGCCGGGTCTGCCCTTAATTGGCAACCTGCTGGAGTACCGAAAAGATCACATTAGGGTCTTCTGGCGCGGCTATCAGACGTTGGGGGCAATCTTCTCCATCAAGCTAGGGCCGCAGCGTGCTGCCGTCCTCATCGGCCCGGAAAACCATCGCTTCTTCTTTCATCAGGTAGATAAGGAACTGTCTCTGCCGGAGGTCTATCGCTTCGTTATCCCGATGTTTGGAGAAGTGCTGAATGCTGCCGAGGAAGAGGCGGTTCGCAAAAACCAGCTTGCCCTTTTGCACTCCGCCTTTCAAGGCCGGAAGATGACGCGCCATGTCGAGGTGATGATCGGCGAAATTGCGTCATGGCTGAAGGGGCTGGGTGATGAAGGGGAGTTTGACCTCTACGAGACGTTTGCGACTCTCGGAATGAACATTGCGGCCAGCGCCTTTATGGGCGAGGAGATCCGCGGGCGGATGCACGAGTTCAAACCCTTGTACGAAGACCTAGCGAGAGGGATGGAATTTGTCTTGCCGCCTAATTTACCCCTGCCGCGTTTCCGTCGGCGCGACCGCGCCAAGCAAAGGCTAGGCGCTCTGATCCGGCCCTTGATCGCTCACCGGCAGGCGCACCCAGAGCGGTACGATGACTTCTTGCAGACCATCGTCGAAGGGAAGGATGTCGAAGGCAAAGCAGAAACGGAGGAGACGATCATCGGGCTTGCCCTAATGACCATCTTTACCGCCTATATCACGACGGCGGCGCAGACTTCGTGGAGCGTGATCCAACTCCTTCAACATCCAGACTACCTTGCCCGGGTCAAGGAAGAAGTCGAGGCGGTACTGCCAGAGAAGATTGCCGAGTTGACAACCGCGGAGCTTGCCAGATTAGAGCATCTTGACTGGGCGCTGTTAGAGACCCAACGGATGCATCCGGCGATGAGCCATTATGCGCGTTACAATGCCGAAACCTATCAATTAGGAGGTTACTCCATCCCCAAGGGATGGTTCACGATGGTCTGTCCGGCTGTTGCGCATCGCTTGCCGGAAGTCTTCTCGCAGCCTGATCTCTATGATCCTTTTCGCTTCTCACCGGCGCGCGCGGAAGACCGCCGACACCCCTATAGTCTGATCGGCTTCGGCGCGGGGCTATATCGCTGTCCGGGTGCGGGCTTCGGGGTCAACGAGATGAAATGCATCTTGAGCTTGCTGTTGCAGCAATACGAGGTGGAACTCATCTGGCCACGCCAGGGCCGGGATTTCGAGATGGGGGTTATTCGTCCGAACCCACCTTGTCGAGTCCGCTATCAGAAGCGCGCCGGGCAACGAGTTTCGGTAAAAGCGCAGGCGGGATTGTCAGCTTCCAAATTTTTGCCGATGACACTCGCTTGATGTTAATTGAAGGTCCGCCATGGCAGAGGCGGAAGAGCTCTTACGGCGTCTGTCAGAGAATCCAAATACATCACTGGGAAGGAGGAAGATATGAGTACTCAGAAAGAAGAGCCTAAATCTCTGAAGCTGAAACAGGGTCGTTGGTTTCATTTAAGCGAGCAGGATCCCGCTCGACGAGAGTGCGCTCCGAACACAGCGTTAAAAGCGCCTTCGCAGGAACTTCAGCCGGTTGACAAAGAGCAGTTGATGAACAAGTTTATGGCCGTCGTCTCCGGCCAGGTCGCTCTGCAAAATACGGCTCCATACAATGACCTGCGCGCCCAAAATATCGAGATCATGTATAAGTACATTGAGTACGAGAACTCGCGAGACTATGAAAACATGGAAAAACTTTTTCATCCTACCGAGTTCCGCAGCAAGACCTACTTTGGCAACGATCCGATTAGCCCGAAGGCGCATACCCGAATGTTGAAGGGGTTATTCCGGTCATTTCCCGATTGGTTTATGGTCATCAACGAAATTATCTCGGCTGATGACCAATCCTGTGTAGCGCTGATAACCGGGCGCGGCACCCAATATGAAGAGTTTGCTGGTCGGCCACCCCGCGATCATCAAATCGCTATCCCGACCCTGCATGCCATCAAGGTTCGTGACGGCTTGATTATCGAACACCGCCACATCAACCCGTTCGAAGACATTTTTGCCAATCAGATTATGGCGCCGCTCACGGAAGACATTATGGCAGTCCGGGCTCAACAGGGGTTTGACAGCAGCATGGCGCAACGCGCCTTTGATGTTGCCGTCGAAGCGGGGATCAGTCCCGATCAGCTTGGAGACTTGAGGGAGCTTATCGTCACCAAGCGGCGGCAGTGCCAGGTGCTGCTGAAAGGCACGCTGCGCCGCTGCGCCATGATCGCGCCGCCGGGCGCGCTCTACTGCGAGCATCACCAAAATCATGGATACGGAGTTGATGGACTCGAATAGCGTGTGCGCCACTAACTCATGATTCACATTCGTTCGGGAGGTTTAGACATGAAAATTACCATTGATTGTACGCCGGAAGAGGCCAGCAAATACCCGGAGCTCGCCGGATTTGAAGTCTCCCTTGAGGAGTTGGCCAAGCTGGCGAGGAACGCAGAAACGATCAAAAAGAATAAGGAAATCCTACGCGGTTTCCAGACCGAAGTCTTCAACGGCAATGACTGGAGCATCAAAACGCTCTCGAAATACCTGAAAGAAGACATCATTGACCACAACGCTTTCCCCGGCGATTTGCCCGGACTCGAAGGCGTGCGCAGCCGATTTTCTTACTGGGCGGAAGCCTTTTCTGACGCCATCGAAGAGAACATCGAGGTCGTAGGCGAAGGCGACACCCTGGCGGTTCTTTATAATCTGCATGCGCACCACACTGGCGAGTATCTTGGGATCAAGCCGACGGGCAAATCCGTCGTCATCCCCGGAATCGAGATGGTTCGATTCGAAGACGGCAAAATCGCTGAACACTGGGGAATCTATGATTTCTTCAGCACTGCCGAAGAGATTGGCGCCAATCTAACCTTCACGGCTCGCTCGGAAGGCCTTCCGCGACGACCGGAGATTCCCTGGGGCGGTGCCATCTCAGAAGGTGATAAAGCGACTGAATACAGCGATTGAGCCGAGCCGCAAAGAAGACTGGGTTCCGAGCAATGGTCGGGGAAAGCCGTCCAGACCCCTAAACCGCGCTGAGGCTTACGACTGTCATGAGGATTCGGCTTGGGGGATGCTGCGCGTTGAGGGCGTTCACCCGGAGTTGTATGGCGGGTCGGCAAGATGCTGCAAAGCGGGTTCGCACGCAAGCGCTTGGAGAGTTGAGCGACTGCGGCAGCGATTCTGTTAGGTGCGCAGATGAAGAGCGCCTCAAACAAACCTTTGATGGACAAAATTGTCGCCGCCGAGTTGGCCTGGCATCGCTCGGCGGCAGACCAATCAGTAGATGAACCACCCTTGCGGCCTCTTGGCAAGCAACCGGGTCGAGCCGCTCGGTTACGGCCTTCGCCTGTGGGCGGGCCTGCCGCAGGTGGAGAGGTTGTCGGGAGCGCCCAACAGCCTCAGACTGCCCGAAATCGGCGTCCTCTTCCCGGCCCACGCTCGCTGCCGCTGCTCGGACTCTACGGCAATCTGCTCTCTTTTCTTTACAACCCGCTTGGGTTTATGAGTCGGCTCCATCATCAATACGGGGAGATCGTTACCCTCGCACGCGGCACAACGAAGTATGTCTTCGTTTTCACCCCGGAATATAATCAGTTGGTTCTCGGGAACACATCACTCTTTCATAACCTTGATGCCGAATCCTCCCCACTCCGAGTTCCTCCGGGCAGTGCTCTTTCGCGGCTCTTCGCCGGATTGACTCGCATGAATGGAGAGCGTCATCAAGCGCAACGTCACTTGATGATGCCAGCCCTGCAAAAGAAGAGTGTGGCAGCCTATGACCAGGATATCTATGGCGTGGTCGAGCACCATTTGTCCAGCTGGCAAATCGGCCAAACGCGTGACCTCTATCAAGAAATGAGAGAGTTGACTCTGGCTGTTGCCGTAAAGACGCTGGTTGGCCTTGACTTGCATGACGGCGGCGGCGAGTTGTGTCGTCTGCTTGATCGCTGGATGGGTCTGGTCTTTTCGGCCTCAGCCCTATTGTTGCCGTTGAATCTGCCTGGGCTTCCCTACCACGAACTGCTTAGGGTTTCGGAGCAATTGGAAACCTTCATTCGCCGCTTGATTGACCGGAAACGGCGCGCCGGCTTGCGGTCAAGAGATGTCCTCTCGCGGCTTTTACAAGTGCATGACGAAGATCAAGGCCGTCTAACGGATAATGAGCTAATCGGTCAGACCAATTTCTTGTTTATGGCGGGACACGCAACCACGGCGAGCGCTCTGACCTGGGCGCTGTTCCTGCTCACCCAGCATCCGGAAATTCTTGCTAGGACTCTGGCAGAGATGGACGACGTCTTGCAGGGGGGGGAGGCAATGGGGGAGGCCCTTGATCGCCTGCCATATCTTGAGGCTGTCTTGAAAGAAACCCTGCGGCTTCTGCCGCCGGTATTGTGGTGGGGCCGCGTGAGCACCGCGCCTTGCCAGCTAGGGGGGCATGAACTGCCGAGCGGCGCGCTCGTTATTCACAGCGCTTATATCACGCATCGCCAAGCGGCACGTTACCCGCAACCGGCAAAGTTTCTGCCGGAGCGATGGCGCACTGCGGATGCCGGGGCATACGAATACCTGCCGTTTTCGGCCGGTCCGAGGAAGTGCCTGGGGGCGGCCTTCGCCATGATGGAGATGAAGATGGTTCTCGCTCTCATCCTGCGCCGCTTTCGTCTGTCATCACCGGAGAGGGCACGCATTGATTTGAGCGGGCTTATGCTCTCAGCGCCCAAGCGCGGAATGCCAATGCTCATTGACCGCCTTGACCGAAAGCTGCGTCGAGCTGAAGTCTCTGGAAACATCCGCACTATCGTCGATTTAGGCTGAACCGGAGTGCCGTTCGAGTCAGACTGAAGAACCTGGAGGAGCTATGATTAAGCGAGTAAAACTGGTCGGAGTTTGCGTAAAGGATCAGGAGAAAGCTCTGGATTTTTTCACCAACAAACTCGGCTTTGAAGTCCGTGCAAACGAGCCGATGGGGCCCAATGCCCGCTGGATTGAGGTAGCGCCGCCAGGGGGCGACACCTCTCTGGCGCTATGGACGCCGCCTGGATTCGAAGATCGCATCGGCACTTTCTCGCAAGTGGTTTTGAGATGCGATGACCTTTTCGCAACCTACGAAGAGTTATGCAAGAAAGGCGTGACTTTTACTCAAGAACCGACAGATCAACCCGGAGGCGTTATGGCTCAGTTCGTTGATTCCGATGGCAACACCTTCGTCCTGACAGCTTGAGCGGGCGCCAGGTGAAATACCTGGCGGCCAATGGAGCCCGCATAGGTGGCAAGGCTATTGGCAGAAGTTCTCTGCGGCGAAGGCCAGAGCCAGAAATACGACGAACTGCCCTAAACGCTCTCCGGCGCGCGAAAAATGGAAAGGAGAATCGAATATGTCCGCACAACCAAAAGAACAAGAACTAACCCAATTCAAGAGAGAATTCGCCGAGGCTGTCAGACGGAAAGATCGGGCGATTCTCGGCGAGTTGATTCACGATGGCTTTATTTTTCTGGATCCCGAAGGCAAGGTTTTGGACAAGGATGAAATCCTGCAAGCTCTCACCCATCCGTTGACCCATCTGCACGACGGCTTTACCCGGGTTGAGAAAGAGAGCGCCGTCAGCAGCGATGGCAAAGCCGTCACCGAAGTAGCCGATGTCGAGATGGCTGGCACACTGGCAGGCGAGGACAAATCCGGCCTCTACATCAACACGGCTACCTATGTGAGAGGGCCGGGTGGCTGGCAGCTTATGAGCAACACCTGGCAACGCGGGCAATCCTGCCCAGGTTGCTGCGGGTCAATGACCGTTCGCAAGAAATGCGCTGTTTGCGGTCGGGAGGGGGTTGATGGATTGTTGGTAGCCCACTAGGAGAGAACCCCCAGGAGGACGATCCATGTCTTTGGAAATCATTGAACAGGAGTTGCAACAGTTCAAGAAGGTGTTTTATGAGGCGACCGTGCGGAAAGATCGCGCGGCTCTTGAAAAAATGCTCCATGAAAACTTTGCCTTCATTGACCCGGAAGGGCAGATTGTTGACAAGGAACACTGCCTCTATAGCATCACGCACCCGAACTCGCAATTTACCGATAATTTCCAGCGATCTGAACGCAAAGTCTCGATCAGCATAGACGGAGACACGGTAACCGAAGTGGCTTACGTTGATATGGTCGGGACTCTCAAAGGGGAAGATCGGACGGGAACGTATATTGACACTGCAACCTATGTAAAAGGACCGAACGGGTGGCAAATGATGGGCAACACGTTGCGGCCAACAGTAAAAGAATGAAAGGAGATGTCCATGTCAAGCACAAAAGCATCGAAAGAGAGTCAGCCAAGCGAGGTTTCCCGACGGAACTTCATGGCCAGCGCCGGCGCGGCTTTGGCCTTGCCTGTGTTCGTCAGCGAAGGCCTCGTCATTCCACAGAAGAAGAAGCTGAAACTGATTGCCCAAGTCGAAGCCTCTTGCAGCGGCTTCAACGAAGCCGCTGCGCTGGCCAACACCACGCAGCTAGAGAGCCTGGTTGCCGATGAAGCGATCTTCATTGATTTCGACGGCCAGGTGCGAAATAGGGAGCAGATCATCGCTTATAGCAGCGAGATGGGCAATAAGGGGCTGCTTAACAACGTCGTGATGGGTGAGGCCTCCGTTCATATTGTCTCGTTGGATACAGCCATCATGCCGGTCAAGATGACAGCAACTGGCCTCGATGTGGAGGGCAGAAGCATAACCGGAACATACAATTTGGTTCACTTCTTCGTTAAGCGTAATACTATCTGGCAGGTTGTTGCCATTCATATGATCAAGCTCTCAGATCGTGTGGCATAAGCGGATCGAGCGCGTAAACAATCGCCTCGTTCTTGGTGTCCGATTCGAGTCCGTTCCTCAGCTCATCATCCGGCGTCGGGCACAATCAGATGCTATGGCCGGGATTCGGAATCTTCCTTAGACCGGCATCTTTTTTGGAGGAACTGTATGGCAACGCTTACCAACGAGGATCTGGAGCCCGACTTACAGGAATTAAAGGCCAGGTTTCAAATGGCCGCAAAGTCGAAGGTTCGTGAAGAACTGGAAGGAATTCTTCACGGCGAATATGCCATCGTCACTTCAGAAGGGGAGATTATTGAGCGCGAACAATTGATCGACAACGTCATTCACGCTTCAACCAATTTCCTCAACCATAACTTTCGTCGGGTCGAGCGGCATATCGCCATCAGTGCGGATGGGAATACGGTGACCGAAGTTGCTGATGTGGACCTGATCGGTGACTTGATCGGCGATGACCGAACCGGCAGGTATATCAACACGGCAACCTATGTGAAAGGGCCGAACGGCTGGGTATTGCTGGGCAATACCATCACCCGTAATGATGTGGCGTCCGTCTCAAAGAAGGACGTGATTGCTGCCCTCGAAGCCCAAGGTGACTAGCTCGATAGCACACTCAGATAAGGGGGTTGCCGATCTCCCTAAGCCTTCTGCGCTGGAGAGGGCGAAGAAAAAGCGGCCTGCAGCCGACACTCGAAAAGCTACCGCTCTGGTAACCCCGATGCTCACCCGGCACTCGGGGGTACTGTAGAGACGGCAGACCAAGATGGCAAACGAGGTTGCCGATTCCCCAAAGAATCCTGTGCTTGACTCCGAATCTTGGGGTGCCGCTCATATAGAGGCCAGCGAAAATCGGGCGGCAATATCGAGTGGGGGATCGCCCTCCCTTACCGAAAAGAGAAAGGCAAGGCGCATGAGCGATTCGCGCGCAGGACAACAACTCAAACATTTGGCCAAGCAGTCGTCTACAAGCAAAACCTCGAAAGAGGGCCTCTTGGCAACCCAACCGCCTGCAAGCCGCAGTCCAGCGTCCGCTAGCCGTAGCCGTCCGCGCAAAACCGCCGCTTCCCTCTTGCTGGTGACCAACACTCAGGACAGCGGACGCGGGTCGTTGCGGCACGCCCTGATTGCTGCCAATACGGTCAGAGATGGCAGAATTCAGTTCGCTCCGGGCGTCGAAGGTGAAATCATCTTGCGAACGGCGCTTCCAGACATTACGAGTCGCTTGACCATAGAAGGGCCTGGGGCGGCGAAGTTGGCCATCCGGCGCAGCCGCCAACCGGCGGTGCCGGATTTTCGAATCTTCTCTATCAATGCGGGTTCCCACGTTACCATAGAAGGGATCGCCATCAGCGACGGTAGCGAATTTTTCGGTGGCGGCCTCTTCAATGCCGGCACGCTCACCCTTAAAGAGTGCATCATCCGAGAGAATTCATCAGAGTTCTTGGGCGGCGGTATCTTCAACTTCCACTCCGCTGTCCTCCTCCTCGAGCGGGTCGTCTTGGAAGGCAACCGTGTCGGTTTGAATGGCGGCGGTCTCTTTAACGCAGGCCGTCTAACCCTACATCAATCGAGCGTGACAGAGAATTTCGCAGGATTTCTGGGAGGCGGCCTCTTCAATTTTCTTCCAGGGGTGCTGACCTTGAATCAATCTACTGTGGCGGGCAACTCGGCAGACCTTGATGGCGGCGGCGCAGTGAATGCCAGCAGCTTGACCGCCGATCAGTCAACGATTGCCCAAAACACCGCGGCACGGGGGGTTGGAGGCGGCGTCTACAATAATTCGGGGACTCTGGAGTTGCGCAATTGCACGATGGCCGAAAACATCGCTCCGAGCGGCGGTGCCATCTTCAATGCCGGGCGGGTCGTGGCGAGCCACTCCACGATTGCCAACAACGCAACGACAGGCGGGCCGGGCGGCGGCATCTTCAGTCAAGGCGAACAGACGCTAACCAACACCATCGTAGCAAAGAACCGCGGCGCCATTGCGGATATCTTCGGCAGCGTCATCAGCCTGGGAAACAATCTGATTGGCGAGGCCGCCGAAGATGGGGGATGGATTACGGAGCCGACAAGCCCGAAAGCCGACCGGCTCAATCAAGACCCGTTGCTCGACCCTCAATTCCTGCATGACAATGGCGGGCCGACCATGACCATTGCGCTGATGTCGGGCAGTCCTGCCCTTCAATCGGGCACTTGCTTGGACGCAGCAAGCGCGTTCGTCGAAACCGACCAGCGCGGCGCGCCAAGGGCGAAAGGCGCGCCTGCAAGCGGCGCACTTCGTTGCGATATTGGCGCCTTTCAAGCTTCTTCTTCCTCTGTCTAGTTGCCAGGCAGAAGAGAATGACCCCCGGAGGATCACAGATGAGCGAATTAGACTTCGACCAACAGCTAAAGCAATTTAAGAAAATTCTCTCTGATGCCCTGAAGAAAAAAGACCGTACGGCACTAGAGGAGCTTTTACACGAAGGTTTCTATCTAGTGGATGAACGCGGAGAGGTATTCGACAAGCCGGGATGGTTGGAGGGTATCCTGCAATCCGGGGAAAGCTATGGAAAATACTTTTCCTCCCCCTTTCTCCGCGTCAAGTTTCAGGCGATAGGGGGAACAATCCGCGAAGTTTGCAAACTCGGGGCGGCAGGTCAAGCCGAGTCGAAGCGTGATGCAGGCCAGGCAGTCGGGGGCTATATTTGTACGGCTCTCTACCTGAACGAGTCCGGCAACAAGTTAAGACTCTTTTCGCAAACTATCACAAAAATTGAAGAGCCGAGGATCAACAAACCTTTTGCAGCCCCGTCTGCATAAGCGACGGGGCGAACGGCACGCCGCCGAAACGGGTCAAACCCGACCGCACAGATACCGGCATTTTCTTGCCTCTTCGCGGAGCTTTCCGTTGCCCGGTTCGTAACTAGTTGGCTATAGTCATATCTATCACAAAGAGCTAGCCGGAAGGCAGTCGTCCTTCACCTTCTGCATTCTCTTCCGGCGGCCTGTAGAGATGGCAACCGCTGAATAACTCAAAAGGAAGGATGAGAGAATGGCACACAGTCAACTGGTTAAAAAGCTACAAATCAAGCCCGATCAACGCATCGCAATTCTCAATGCTCCGCCGGGCTACATTGACTCTTTGGGAACGCTTCCCGAAGGAACCAAGGTGACACAAAAAGCGACGGGCACGTTTGATTTCGTTCAACTCTTTGTAAAAGATAGCGGAGAACTGAATCGCTATGCCCAAAAGGCTTTCAACTCGGTAAAGCACGACGGCCTGTTGTGGATCTGTTATCCCAAGGGCAGCTCAAAGAAGAAAAGCGACCTGAATCGGGACATCATTTGGGATTTGGTTAAAGAATCGGGATTTCTCGGCGTCTCTCTCATATCCGTTGATGAGGTGTGGTCAGCCATGCGCTTCAGGCCAGCGGAGAAGATAGGAAAATGACCGACCGAGAGGGCGGCCTGTTGCTGGAAATGGGCAACAGGCCGCCCCGGCTCAAGCCGGGGGGCAAGGCCATGCCTGATTTTGCTGCATCCAGCCCGCTGTTAGAGATCATTGAGTTACTCAGCCCCCTGGCCGGTTTCGCCCGATAGTCGGGCTGTCGGGCGAAGACTAAAACGATTGTAGGGTTGACAAGCCTCAACCCGCCGAAGGGGTTCGGCCAGAACCCTGACGATGAGGGCGATCATCGGTTCTGGCCTTCACCCCTTCGGTGTCTACCAAAAAGCGGGCGAGGAATCGCCCCGCAAAATGCGCCTGCCGTATGGCGTTGGCGCATCTGGTCAAACGCTAGCGGGAGGGATTTCATGAGATACAAGTTACTAGGAAAGAGCGGGCTTCGAGTTTCGGAACTTTGTCTTGGGACGATGACCTTCATGGAGGGGTTGAGCTGGGGTGCGCCAAAAAGCGAAAGCCAGAAGATTTATGACCAATTTGTCGCGGCGGGCGGCAACTTCATTGACACGGCCAATTCGTATGGCAATTGCGAAGAGTGCTTAGGCGAGTTTATGCGCGCGGATCGCCAACGTTTAGTCATCAGCACCAAGTACACAGGGCGTTTCAGCGGCAGCAACCTCCCCAAAGATGCTAACGCAGCGGGCAATCACCGAAAGAACATGATGGCCTCGGTCGAGACAAGCCTCAAGCACCTGAAGACCGATTATATTGATCTGCTATCGGTTCATTCGTGGGACTTCTTATCGCCTGTTGAGGAGGTCATGCGCGGACTTGATGATCTTGTGCGACAAGGAAAAGTGCTCTACGTGGGGATTTCGAACGCGCCCGCTTGGGTCGTTGCTCAGGCGAACACGCTGGCTGAGCTACGCGGCTGGACACCCTTTATCAGCCTGCAAATCGAATACAATCTGCTCGAACGCAGTGGCGACCGTGACTTAATTCCGATGGCGCGAGCCTTAGATATAGGGGTCACAGCTTGGGCGCCGCTGGCCAGCGGCTGGCTTTCAGGAAAATACACTCGGCGCGATTTGTCCGGACTGGGCCAGGCCACGCAGATGAAACGACGATTGGATGACCCGCTAGCGGCGGCCTTTGTTCAGCGTAATGAGCGCAATATCAGCATTGCGGAGGCTGTCGTCGAACTGGCAGCTAAGATTGATGCGACGCCCGCGCAGGTGGTCTTGAACTGGCATCGCTATCAAAACATTATTCCAATCCTCGGCATTCGACGAGCCGAGCAATTGGAAGAGAATCTCGGTTGTCTCAGCTTTACCCTAACCGAAGGTCACATACAACAACTGAATGAAGTCAGCCGAATCAAACTGGGATACCCACATGATTTTCTGGCCAGCGGCAGGGTGATTCATCACGTCTATGGCGGAATGTTCGAATCTATTGATAATCACCGCAACCCCAACCGCGCCGCAAACCCGAACAGCCTCTCGACCCAGCGTCGAAAGGTTAGCCTCGGCTATGAAGAGAAATTTTTGAATTGATTTGCATCAAGGCGTTTGTCGAGCAGCCTGTTGCCACCGACCTAAGAGGGCCACCTCGCGGTCCGGGTCAAGTCCGGTCGTAAATGCGCCAGCGGGGCGCTCTCGGTCCCAACGAAAAACATCGGCAATCGTTTCGCGCAGGGGGCGAAAGTGGAGGCCGGAAGCAATCGCCTTTTGGCAGTTGATCGACATCACGCCGAGCAGATCAGGGTTGCAGCTCGGAATCCATAGCGGCATTCCCAGCCAGGGTATAACGCCAGCCTCTAAGAGAAATAGATCGTCAACCCAGATCAATTCAGCCTTGCTGTTGGTAACCTGGCGGCACTGTTCCAAAATCTCCCGCATGGTCAAGAGGTCTGCCGGTCCGCTGACATTGAAGACGCCCGTCACCTGCAACTCAACCATACGCAGTATCCATTCCGACAAATCGCGCACATCAATGAGTTGAACCGGTCGCACCGGGTTGCCGGGAGCGAGCACCTCGCCGCCTGCGGCAAGTCGCCGCGGCCAGTAGGTAAATTTGTCCGTGTAATCATAAGGCCCGACGATCAGCCCGGATCGCACCGTCAAGACGCGACCCGGCAAAACTGTCTCGATGGCTTGCTCGCATAAGGCTTTCAGGGGCCCGTACATCAAACCGTAAGAGACTGCCGGGTCTTCCTTGCCGAGCACAATCTGTTCGGCCTCTCGCTCGGCTGCCGCCGTCAAAGTCTGCACAGGAGCCATCTCTTCAAGCCCTTCTTTGCTGAAGTCTTTATAAACCGAAAGCGAAGAAATGAATGTGTAATGGCCGACCTGTCCCTTCAGGGCTTGCGCCATTGCGCGGCCATCTCTCGGCAGATAACCACAGGTGTCAATCACCGCGTCCCATTGGCGACCATGGAGCGCCTTCAGATCAAGCTGGCGGTCGCCACGCAGCCGCTCAATATTGGGGAAGAGGTCCGGAGCCAGTTGCATCCGATTGAACATTGAAAGGTCATGGCCGCGCGCCATAGCCGTTTCAATCAAATGCCTGCCTAGAAATGCTGTTCCGCCAATCACAAGAATCTTCATACTCTTTGCCTTTCGGTGGGGAATTAGGTTGGCGATTGCGCCCTGTAGCAAAGCGATCTTGCCATGAAGGGGAAGGGCCTGCTTCTTCCAGATTGCTCATCCTCTCTGCCCGCTGCGCCGCCCTCATTGCGCAAGGTGGAAGAAGAAACTGTCATCTTCTCCGTTTAGAATCTTCATGGCGGGGAATGACGGAGGTTTGGCCAGACGGACGGGAGGTCAATATGGGTATTCCGAGTTGGTGGACGGAGGTGATTGGCCGGGTGGCCGAATACCAGTCAGCAAACCCCGGAAATCTGCCCGGCGCTGTCTTCGCCGTTCAGACGCAACAAGATGGGCGACTGGTCGCACAGGTGGGTACGGGCTGGAACAATAACACCATTTGTGAAATCGGCTCCATGACCAAGCCCTTCATCTCAGCCGCCACCTTGCTGGCGCTAGAAGAGCGCGGCCTCCTCGATATTGAAATGCCTGTCCATCAATTACCGGGAATGGCTGGCTATGCCGACGATCCCATCAAGCGGCAAATCAAGTTGCGCCATTTGATGCAGCACACCTCCGGGTTGCCGCACTTTCTGAAATACACAGAGTGGCCCCGCACCGTCTGTAATGATCCTCTAGGCGCTTCTCCTTCCTGTCGAAACGCCAGCCTTGATTTGGGGCCGGTCTCTGATTACCTGGGCGCCCCTGCGCTCACCAATGAGTGTATCCTCGCTGACGGGCGCTGTCAGCCTGCCCGCTCTCTGAGCCTCGATCAGGTGAGCGAATATATCATGCAGACTTATCCGGTCACGGCGACCCCACCGCCGGGAACACAGTACGCTTACAGCACCGTCAACTATGTTCTGCTCGCTAGAATCATCGAGAAAGTAACAGGAAAGTCTGTCAATCGCTATCTTCAGGAAAAACTCTTTGCGCCGCTCGAGATGAAAGACTCGTTCTTTATCGCCCAGAAGACGGGCGATCCAAAGACCGATCAGTGGATGGACGACGAAGTGACAGAAGACCAGCGCCGTCGCATCGCTGATTTGACGATCATCACGAGAGACGGCAATCTGCCCGTCGAGATGGCGGCTGGGCCGCGGGGCGTGGTGGATAAATTCCGCACGGGTTGGCGATTTGTCAACCCTGACGGTGGGATGTTTTCAACGGCTGATGACCTCCTCAATTTCCTTCAGATGTTGAAAGACGGAGGCTCTTTTCGCTCCCGCCGAATCCTATCGCCTCACCTCGTCCGATTATTAATCCAAGATCAGGGGCACGCGCATACCATGGGATTCGGATATCGCAGCCAAGCTACTCCCTATGGTCAGAGCGCAGGAACACTGGAACACATGGGGTATAAGATGACTTACTTCTGGTATGACCCTCAGCCGCAAGCCCCTTTGATAGGTGTCTTCCTAAGCCAGCGCCTCCCAAACGTTGCGGTGAACACGAATCTGACCGAGGGGCTGACCGTCATTTTTCGAGTGTTCGTTGCAGCGTTGCAATCTTCTGCGTTCCGCGCCAGTCCGGCTTGAGCCGAGCCGTCCGCTCCTGCGGGCGGACGCGGTGAGCAGGGTCGTCTGCATCCACAAGATCGAGATACCGCTAAGAGACTGTCATGGGCAGAAAGAGTGGCAAAGCGGATGGGAAACCACCCATCGCGGCTCCGCAGAGCCGCGCGTTTGGCAAATCGGTAAGCCCTTTGCGCGTATGGGAGACAGAAATCAACCTCGCTGCCGATGCTTTTCTTGCGGACCATCGGCTAGAGGGAATACCCATCCTACCGGGCGCTGTATTCATCGAGATGGGATTAGCGACGGCAGCCCGGGAGTCAGGCGAATCGTCCCCTCTACTCGAAGAGGTTGTTTTTCAGAAGCTCTTGTTTCTCCCAGAAAGCGGCGTGCTGCCTCTGCAAGCGGTGCTATCTGCCAATGAAGCCGGTGCGACTTTGTTCCGCGTACAAGAGCCGCTTGATGCCGCTCGACGCCCGGCAAGCGAAGAGTCCATCTATGCCTCCATGACGATTCATCGCTGGTCGTCTGAAACTGCCCAACCGAAAATGGACGAAACGCCTTTCCGGCACCTGCCAGAGCGCAGCTTGACGGAACGAGCCGGAGATGAGTTTTACGCCGACCTCGCAGCAAACGGTAATTGGTATGGTCCGGCTTTTCGCGCCATCCGGCGGTTATGGCAGGGCGACGGGGAAGCCATAGCTGAGATTTCGATTCCCAAGCCGGTCGCACTCTCAGCGCAGCCAAACGCGCTTCATACGATTCTGCTCGACGCAGCCTTCCAAACGGTCTTGGCGGCAGCCGGGCAGCAGCCCCGCAGCGCAAAACTGCTGGCTGAGATCAAGCGCGTGTGGCTTCAGAGACCTTTTGAGAATCGTCTTAGAGCTTATGCGCGGCTTCTACCGGTTGCGCAAGGCGAAGAGCAAGCGATTTGCGGAGATGTTTGTCTATTGGATGAGACAGACAACCTCGTAGGTCAACTTCTAGGCATTCGCTTCAAATATCTTGCTGCCGAAAATCGAGTGACGCCGACGCTCTCTATCGCGGTTGCGGCCACCTTTACGGCAATCAAGGTTGAAGATTCGCTGGCTTTCTGGATGACCGAGTTGGGCTGGCCGCACCGGATCGCCTTTGCCCCCTACAACCAACCCTTTCAGCAACTCCTTGACCCTGCCAGCCTCTTAAGGGAAAACCGTGAGGGTGTCAATGTGATTCTCTTGCGCTTGGAGGATTGGATTCGGTCGGATCAAACGCGGGCTGCCGTAACGGAGTCGGAAAAAGAAGAGTTGTTAGCCGGACATTTGCGCCATCTGTTGGCCGGGGAGAGGGAGATTGTTCACCTTAATCGGTACGAAACCGAGTATCTGTATGAAGAAATTTTCCGAGATCGTGTCTATGTCAAACACGGCATTTCCCTCCCCCCTGGGGCGTGCGTACTGGATGTCGGAGCCAATATCGGTCTGTTTACGCTCTTTGTGCATCAGCAGGTAGCAGACGCTCGCGTCTACGCATTTGAGCCTTCTCCGCCCGTCTATGAAGCCTTGCAGATCAATACGCGACTCTATGGTCACGGCGCGCAAGTCTTCAATTGCGGCCTCAGCGATAGAGAGGGATCGGCGCCCTTCACTTTCTATCGAAGGTCGTCCGTCTTCTCAGGTTTCCACGCCGACCGCGAACGCGATGCTGCCGTTCTCAAAGCGATTGTGCAAAACGCGCTCGACCAAGCTAGGACACAAAACGCGGGCAGCGTAACCGGGCTTGCTGAAGAGTTACTGGAGGATCGGCTTGAGAGTGAGACTTTCACCTGCCGCCTTCGCAAGTTATCGAATGTCATCCGCGAACAACAGATTGAGCGCATTGACCTGCTGAAGATTGACGCTGAACGCAGCGAGCAAGAGATTCTGAATGGCATTGACGAAAGCG
This sequence comes from uncultured Clostridia bacterium, assembly GCA_964468725.1. Lineage (GTDB taxonomy): Bacteria > Acidobacteriota > Blastocatellia > UBA7656 > UBA7656 > CAYXVU01. Next base: position 12,756 of record CAYXVU010000012.1, on the reverse strand, counting down.
ACTGGCAGAAGATCAGACAGGTTGTCCTTGAGGTTCATGATGAGAGCGGAGCGACGACGGCAGCAATTCGGTCTTTGCTGAAGAGTAAAGGATTCGCAGTCGTCGTGGATGAAGAAGCCGGTCTCGCACCTGCCGGGTTCTGTAATCTCTATGCCGTACGAAGAGCAGAAGCAACTCAAGCCTCAAACCATAAACCGCTGGCGGCGACGGTAGAGCAACAGCTTGCTCGAAATCTGGCCGATGTGGTTCGCGCTTTGCACGTAGCGGCGCAATCCGCAACGCCGCATGTCCTCTGTGTGTGCCCGCCTTCGCCTGCGGTTATGGAGAATGAGGAGCAACGCGCGTTATTTCGGACAATGGAGCAACAACTGGCGGCTGAACTATCATCCCTGCCCGCGATCCATCTGATTGACTCGGCCACCCTCTTATCGGCTTATCCGATTCCCGACTACTCGAATACGCAGGGCGATCAGCTCGGTCATGTTCCCTACACCAATGCGATGTTCGCCGCCATCGGCACGATGGTCGCCCGGAAAATTTATGCTCTGCGAAGTGAGCCTTTCAAAGTGATCGCCGTAGACTGCGATCAAACTTTGTGGGAGGGGGAGTGCGGAGAGGTGGGGCCGCTGGGGGTAACGATTGACCCGCCGAGAAGAAGATTACAAGAGGTACTCGCTCAACAGTCCGCCAGCGGCAAGCTTATCTGTCTTTGTAGTAAGAACCAGGAGGCGGATGTCTTCGCCGTTTTTGAACGCCATCCGAACCTGAGGCTGCATCGTAGCCACCTCGCCGCGTGGCGAGTGAATTGGCAGTCCAAGTCCAAAAACCTAGGGGCACTTGCCGATGAACTGGGGGTCGCGTTAGACAGCTTTATCTTCATTGACAATGACCCCGTCGAATGCGCAGAGGTGCGCGCTAACTGCCCTGAAGTTCTAACCTTGCAACTTCCCGCCAATGCCCAAGACATCCCCAACTTCATCGAGCAGGTTTGGGCTTTCGACCAGTTGCAACGAACCGACGAGGACCGCCAACGGGTGCGACACTATCAACAGAACCGCGAACGGAACGCATACCTTCAGAAGTCGCTCACCTTAGGTGAGTTTCTTGAAGGCCTCGATTTACAGATCGGTTTCTCTCCGATTGGCGTGCCTCATTTTGCGCGCGTCTCGCAACTGATGTTGCGGACAAATCAATTCAACCTGACGGGCGTGCGGCGCTCGGTGAGCGAGTTGCAGGAGTTCTTACGCTCGCCGACGGCAGAAGGGATCGTTGTTGAGGTGAGTGATCGTTTTGGCGATTACGGTTTAGTGAGCGTTGTCCTCTTCACCGTGCGTCAGTCAAGAATCGAGGTTGAAAGCTGGTCACTAAGTTGTCGGGCGCTTGGGCGAGGCATCGAGCATCGGATACTGGCACGGCTTGGTGAAATGGCAATGGAGCGGCGTCTCGAATTCATTCATGTTCCTTTCATTCCATCAGGCAAAAATCAGCCTGCACACGATTTTTTAGAGGGGGTTGCCGCCCGCCTCATCAAGCCTATGGATGAGGAGAGAAAGGCGACTTCTGCCCGCCATCCGCAGCACGGCGCAAGCCCGTCGGCGTATCTCTTCCCAGCAGCACAGCTTGCCCAACTCCGCTACAACGCCGATGCCGAGCCGACGAGCCTTCTCCGTTCGGCCACCGCACCCGACGACGACCGGGAAAGCCGTCAAGGTCCGGCGCAGTCGCTTGAGGCGCTTCGCCGCATCGCTGAAGAATGGCGGCAGGTTGAGAATCTCTTGCCCGCCATTGAAGCAAGCAAACGACGAGGGCGACCGCTCCCAGACAGCGATTTTATTGCTCCAACCAATGAAGTGGAACGGGCAGTTGCCCGCATCTGGCAAGACGTGTTGGGCATCGAGCAAGTCGGAAGGAACGATCCGTTCTTCGAACTCGGCGGCACTTCCCTAGAAGCGGTGCTGGTGATTTCAGAGCTAAAGAAACAATTGGACGTAGACATTTCGACGGTCAGCCTTTTTGAAAAGGCGACGATCAGTTCGATGGTCAAGATGTTGACTTCGCAAAACGAGAAAGAGTGGGATGACAAAGTAGCAGCGCGGCGTGAACGAGGCCGAGAGCGCAGAAACCTGGCACGCGCGCGTTGGCGTGGCAAACGCGCGCCACAGTAGCGGCCCATTGCGGCGCACGCATATATGAAAAATTGATCATGAAAAACGACGCGAAGGCCGGGTCAGCAGCAGACCTGGATATTGCTATCATCGGCTTCGCCTGCCGGTTTCCAGGGGCGCAGAACGCAGATGAGTTCTGGCTGAACCTGCGCTCCGGCAAAGAGTGCATCACGTTTTTCACGGATGCGGAACTGGCGGCTGCCGGAGTCGCCGCCCGCTTGCTGGCTGACCCTGCTTATGTCAAAGCTGCGCCGATTTTGGCGGATATAGACAAATTTGATGCGCAACTCTTCGGCTACTCGCCGCGCGAAGCCCGATCCATTGACCCCCAACAACGGCTCTTCCTCGAATGTGCATGGGAAGCATTGGAGATGGCTGGCTATGACCCCCCAAAATATGCCGGATCCATTGGCGTTTTCGCCGGATCGGCGCTCAATACCTATCTCCTCTTTAGCGGCTTGTTGGAGCAGTTTCGCAAAGAGTATCTCCTAACCTTGATCGGCAATGATAAGGATTATTTAGCAACCCGCACCTCCTATAAGCTGAATCTGACCGGGCCAAGTGTAACGGTGCAGACAGCTTGTTCAACTTCGCTTGTGGCGATTCACTTAGCCTGTCAAAGCCTGCTCAACGGCGAGTGCGAAATGGCGCTGGCAGGAGGCGTTTCGATTCGCGTCCCACATCTGTCGGGGTATCTCTATCAGCCAGGCAGCGTCTTCTCTCCCGACGGTCATTGTCGCACCTTTGACGCGCAGGCACAGGGAACGATCTTCGGCAGCGGGGTCGGTATTGTCGTCCTCAAACCTCTGACGCAGGCCTTGCGCGACGGAGATTTCATCCAGGCGCTCGTTAAGGGATCGGCGATCAATAATGACGGGGCATCAAAGGTCGAATTCACAGCCCCCAGTGTCGTCAGCCAATCCGAAGCCGTCGTCGAGGCGCTGGCCAATGCCGATGTAGATGCCCGAAGCCTCTCCTATGTCGAAGCGCACGGAACCGGAACTTCGCTCGGTGATCCGATTGAAGTTGCTGCTCTCACACGAGCCTTTCGCGTCTTCACGAAGGAGGTAGGATTTTGTGCCCTCGGCACGGCGAAGACCCACATTGGTCACATGGACGCCGCCGCCGGGGTTGCCGGATTGATTAAAACGATCCTATCACTCCGCCACCAAGAGATTCCGCCGATTCTGCATTTTGAGCGTCCAAACCCTGAAATTAACTTCGCAGACTCACCGTTTTACGTTGGCTGTCAGTTGCGGCCATGGAAGCGCGGGGCTTTGCCGCGTCGCGCCGGAATCAACTCGCTGGGCATGGGCGGAACAAACGCCTTCTTAATCGTCGAGGAAGCGCCGGTGATGCCCCGTTCAGGAGCCTCGCGTCCGTATCACTTGTTGTTGATTTCGGCCAAAACAGAATCGGCTCTTGAAATCCTGAGGCAGCGGCTGGCCGATTTTTTGCAGGCCCACCCGGCAGTTCCTCTTGCGGACATCGCCTTTACGCTTCAGACCGGGCGGCGGGATATGGAGTGGCGACGGCTGTACGTCTGCCAAAACCGAGAAGAGGCTCTCCGCGAATTGCGGAATCAAGCGGCGAATCGTACCGCGAGCGTTTTGCAGAGGTCAGATCCTCAGCAACTAGCTTTCATGTTTTCGGGGCAAGGCACACAGTACGTCGGCATGGGGCTGGAACTCTACCAGACAGAGGCGGTTTTCCGAGAGTGGATAGACCGCTGTCTTGAGCTGCTTCGGCCCCACTTGTCCATTGACCTACGCGATATCCTCTACCCGGAGAGCGCAGCGGTAGAGACAGCGGCCAGGCTCATCCAGCGAACGGAATTCGCGCAACCGGCAATCTTCTCAGTTGAGTACGCCTTAGCGAAATTATGGATGGGTTGGGGGCTGCACCCCGATTTGATGATTGGCCATAGCCTCGGAGAGTACGTTGCCGCCTGTCTGGCTGGCGTCTTTTCTTTGCCCGAGGCGTTGCAACTGGTTGCCAGCCGAGGCAGACTCATGCAGCAACTCCCCGCTGGCGCCATGCTGGCTGTACCACTTTCGGAGGCAGAGGTTTTGCCTTTCCTCGGTACGCACCTTGATCTGGCTGCCGTCAATGGGGTCAGGTTATGCGTTATCTCCGGCCCTACCCAAGCGCTTGAAGAGGTGGAAAAGCGACTCGCCGATCTGCACATCAGAAGCTGGCGACTGCACACATCGCATGCCTTCCATTCCGCAATGATGGATGCCATTATCGCCCCTTTTGCGGAGCAGGTGAAGAGGGTCAGCCGGTCGCTTCCCCAAATCCCTCTGATTTCGAACGTCACGGGACGACGGCTGACGCAAGAGGAGGCAACAAGCGTAGAGTATTGGGTGCGTCACCTTCGTCAAACCGTGCGTTTCGCCGATGGCCTGAATGAGTTATTGGGAGAGCCAAAGCGGACGCTTCTGGAGATTGGTCCCGGTCACGTTCTCAGTTCGCTGGCCGCCAGCCATCCAAAGAGAGCGACCAGCCAGGCGATCATCCCTTCCCTGCCCGCTGCGGACAGCAGGCAATCCGATGAGCGAAGCCTGCTTACGGCAGTAGGTCAACTTTGGCTTGCTGGCCATTCGATTGACTGGCCGGGATTCTACGCTGGCCAGCGGCGCCAACGAGTTCCTCTGCCAACCTATCCGTTTCAGCGGCAACGATATTGGATGGATTCGGAGCCGCCAGCAGGAGATGAAGTCAACGGCGACTCACCGGCTATATTCGCCGCGCCTCGAAGCGCGTCCGCCACTTCGCAAACAGCGTTCGTTCCGCTCCCTGAAGGAGAGGCCATCGTAGAGATGGTCAGCGCAATCTTCAAAGACATCCTCGGTCTCGAGCAGGTGGGCGAGCAGGACGACTTCTTTGCGTCGGGAGGAACCTCTATTCTGGTCGTGCAACTCGTGGCTCGAATCAATGAATCATTCAGGGTTGATCTTTCTGCCCTCAATCTCCTCGAATCGCCGACGGTCGCGGGTCTAGCTGATTGCATTGAAGCGGTTTATCGAATGGAGAAGCAGCAATTGAGTTTGACAGCAAAGTGAAGGGTAGCCGTTTGGCTTGCCGATTGGAGGAAACCCCATGTTACTCGAATTATTTTCAACCCTTTCGACAGGGCTATTTGCTGGCGCGGCGATCTACATCAACATCGTCGAGCATCCGGCGCGTTTGCAGTGCGGCGCACATCTGGCGGTCCCGGAATTTGGTTCTAGCTATCGGCGGGGCGCGGTGCTGATGGGGTGCTTATTAACTTGCAGTTTTTCGAGCGCGCTTGCCGTCGGTCTGATGAGCGCCCGTCTGGGCTGGTTCATTGGGGGAATACTTCTCTTTTGCCTCTTGCCGTTTACCCTTATCCTGGTCATGCCAATCAATCGGCAACTGCTTGACCCGACGGTCAATGAAGATGCAGCTTTGGCAACTCGGCTCCTACGGCGTTGGGGCAGACTTCATGCGGTGCGCAGCCTGCTTGGGCTGACCGCCTTTCTTCTGTTCGTTTATCTACTGCCGGGCGAGGCTTCCCGATAACTCTGCTCTTCAACTGAAGGATTGACCCCCAGTCCGCTCACTGCCTCGCGGGCACGCTTGAGCGCCGCAATCCAGAAATTGCAAAAGCGGCGGCGCTGCCACTTCTGATAGTCGTCATCGTGACCGATATCCAGCCAGGCGGTATGCCGGATGGAGAGTATCGTGCCGTGGACTCGCGCAAAGAGTTCGATGACACACTCGGTCGGGCGATACCATTGGGTAGAGGTCAGAGCGAAGGCTACGCGATTGGGAGAAGCTAACGTCACCTGAGTCAGAGGCAGCCAGGATGGCTCATCGCCGTCCTCAGTCATGAAGCGAGCGCCATCGCACAAAATCCCGCTGGCCAACGGCAGCCAGCGCCGTTGCGCGCCGCCGTCGAATAATCGCTGCCAAGCATCCGCCAACGAGACGGGTAATTCGATACTCCCCTCGAAATCACGTCGCCAGGGATAGCGCGCCGATTTGCCCGCCGTGCAATAGCTCTTCAAGCGTTTCGAGAAATCGAGCCAACCGATCTTCAGCGCCGCTGCGGCTTCGCGGGATCGTTCAGGCTCACTGTCAACAACAGTGACCCGGCAGCCGGACTCTATGGGATCAATAAACCACTTGATGGTATCGAGCGGCCCCGTTCCCAAAAAGCGCCAATCGTAGCGCAGGTAATAAGGCGGCGAAAGTTCGACATTCTCAATGGTGAAGAAATCTCCATCACCAAAGTCGAGCCGAGACGACTGCCCTGGGCACAACGGCGCGCTCAAATCCCCGAACCAAAGAGCGACATGGGCACAATCGGTTAGCGCCTGCCATACCCGTGTGGGAGGAACTCGTATCTCCCGCCTAACCTTGACGGTTCCAGCCTTCGAGCGGCGACTGATCGGTTGTTGACGGAGATTTGCGGTCATAGCAGTCCCTCGCTTTGGTAAAAGATTGAAGCCGCCCGGCGCTTAGGCTTCGAAGCGGAACATCCGGCTTAGTTGCCAGAGCCGTATGGATGGGGGGATTCGTTTCATTACCTGATTCCGAATCCAACAAGCAAGAGGATTCTTCCAATAGCCCATCCGACCAAGTCGCCTGGATTGGAGAGTAATGACTTTTGTCCGCTGTTTGCGCCGTGCTTCGTAATCCGCCAGCGCCCGGTTCACCTGCGGGGACTGGCGCAGACAGGCGGCGAGCACAACCGCATCCTCGATAGCTTGGCAAGCCCCTTGACCGAGAGTCGGCACTGCCGGATGGGCAGCGTCACCCAAGAGCCGAACTCGCCCCTCTCCCCAAGTAGCCAGCGGGTCGAGATCATAAATGTCATTGCGGATGATGGCTTCGGCGCTGGTCGCTTTGATGATCCCCGGAACCGGAGAATGCCAAGCGCCAAACCTCTCGATTAACTGCTGCTTGCGCCCGGTCGCTTCATCCGTGCCGCCAGCAGGCAGACTGGCTGAGGCAAACCAATAGACGCGGTTGTCCGTCATGGGAAAGTATCCAAATTGTCTGCCTCTGCCCATCGAAGTAGTTCCGATTGGCTCTTCGAGATTGTAAACAGCAACGCCGCGCCAAACAACATATCCGGCATACAGCAATTTCAACTGCCCAAGCAGTTGCGAGCGAATCACAGAGTTAATCCCATCCGCGCCGATTAGCAGCTCTCCCGACACCTCGTTCCCATCTCCAAAGTAGGCGGTCACTCCCTCTGAGCTTTGTTGGAATCCTGTACACCGCGCCCCGAAAGCCACTTTGCTCCTGCCAAGCGCGGTGAGTAAAACCGCCATGAGGTCAGGGCGGTGTACGGTCATGCCGGTATGGCCATCGAGAAAGTCGTTCTTTCGATTTCCCATCAGTTTGAAGAAAAAATCGCCGCGCCACGAACGCATAGCGATACCGGACATGGGAAAACAGACTTCCTGAACGGCTTCCGCCAATCCAAGTTTATCCAGAGCACAAAAGGCGTTCGGCCAAAGTGTTAACCCTGTCCCTCTTTGCTCATCGGCCTGCGCCCGTTCAAAGACGATAGGATCAAAGCCTACTTGCCGCAACGCCAGCGCGGCGGTGAGGCCGCCAGGTCCTCCACCGACAATTATTGCCCTTCCCTTTTCACCCGCCATAAAAACTCTCAGCCGCCCCACAAATAAGGCAAACGGCACAGCGTGTTAAACCAAGCAACGTTTCTCCTCGCAGCCTTCGTTCCCCTACCCCTCTGCGCGCAAAAAGGCCTAGCGCTAGAGAACTGATTGGTGGCCATCTCTCTGACTCATAGGGCGATTCCGCTGCCTGGGTAAGTTGATCGGTTCTGGCCCTGGCGTCTGGTCGAGTCGAGTCCTGGCGTCAGCCGCCCGCGAGAGCGCGCCTCCGCGAAGAAGCCCCTGCGCCTTGAGTGATGGAGAAGAATGTTGCCAATCCGGCTTCGGAGTTCGTGATTGGTTCTGCCGATCTGCCAGAGCCAGACGACGATGCCGAATGGCTTCAAAAAAGGAGAGACAAAGGAGCGAGATGAGAATAACCGCGCCGCAAACCAGAAGGACGAAGCCGACCGTCTCAACCATTTCTAACCACAGGTGCTGCGTCTGGGTAGTAAAGTAGGGGGCTGGCATGTCGGGTACTCCTCATTTGAGCCAAGCCGCTCGCTACGGACTTGCTGAAACAGGTTTGGCAAAGCCTGTTGACGCGTGATCGCTTACGGCTTGATTTCGTAAAGCACGTTGAATGGATTATCAAACGGCAGGCGGCGGATAATCGTGAAGCCTGCTGCGCCGCAAAGCGACCGCACTTTCGATTCCGGCATCCCCAGCGTTCCGAGACCTTCAGCACCATTGGCAATTGCGGTTGGCAGGCAGTACATCACACTGGTGCCGTAGAGAATGGTGCCGACGGGTCCGGCATTCGCCCCGAGGCTTTCCGCCGAATTGATTTCTAACAACAGGAACGTGCCATCGGATGGATAGTGCGGACGTTGACGAATCCCCTGGCGAATACTCTGTAGGACGGCCTGAAGGTTGGCAATATCATGCAAGACATCGAAAGCCGTAATCAGATCGTATTGCTCAAGCAACCCTTCTTTAACATCACGCCGCACAAACTGGGCGCGCTCGGAGACGCCCGCCTCCCGAGCATTTTCGATGGCTTGAGTGACGGCTGGTCCGAAGATATCGTAGCCGGTAAAGGTTGAGTTAGGGAATTCCTGTGCCAGTTTGATGAGGGCGCGGCCGCTGCCGCAACCGATATCAGCCACTTTCGCCCCTTGTTCTAGTTTGGTCTTCACTTGAGGGAGTGCGGCAATCCAAATCGGCACAAGCAGATTATCGAACCAGCCCGCGCTGATCCTCTCCATCCCCTTACGAAAATCGTCGTCATAGCTGTCTTGCGAAACGCCGCCCCCCTGTTGGAAAGCTTGCAGGATTTTATCAAGCGGTCTGAACAGTCCTGGCAGATGTTGGTAGACGCCGCCCATGAAAATCGGCCCTCCCTCCCCGGCCAGGACAGGGGCGTGTTCCGGCGGGAGCCGGAAGCGTTTGCTTTCCTCATCCTGGCTGAGATAGCCAGCACAGGCCAACACACTCAGCCACTCGCGGACATAGCGTTCATTCAAATTGGTTCGCTCGGCTAGTTCGTGACTCGTCGCTGGGCCCTGAGCAGCAAGCCTTTTGAAGAGATTCAGTCGGTCGCCTATTGTGCACATGATACTCACAACCGCGCCGCTGAGGTCGCCGATAATCTTGTTCATAAAAGCTTGGGTTAACGCCAGGTCGTTGGCTTGGAAAGCAGGATCAGGGGCGGGTTTGAGTGTTGTCTCCACAGTCAGACCTCCTCTCCCTACAAGTCTGTAGCCATGAGTCGCGTGCCTTCCGGTTTCGGAGAACGAGAAGAGAGTAGAATCACGCGGGGTGGCGAGGAGGGAAATTCTTTGCAGTTCATTTTGGTCGCTGAACCAACTGAAAAGAATTCCCGTCCGGATCTGAGAAGATGGCTTCCATCCCGCCCCAAACCTGTTTGGCTGGCTCTTTTTGGAACTCTACGCCGCGCTCACGAAGCGCCTGGTAGGTGGCCTCAATATCGTCCGTCAGAAAGACCATGCCGGTCCAGATTCCGATGCGGGCATTAAACTCCTCAAGTCGCTCGCCGAAGACCGAGCGTACGGGACGGAAGAGGATAATCTCGGTCTCTCCCTCCTTCTTGGCGATGGCAACCCATCGGAACTCAGGACCATATTGCCGGTCAAAGACCTTCTCAAAACCGAGCCTGTCGCAATAGAACGACAAGGCTCGATCCTGATCGCTGACAAATACTGGGACACTTCCCAAGGCGATGTTCATGGTCGGTTTACTCGCTAGCCCAGCGGGTTGATCCAGTTACAGCAAGCGACACCCGGTTCGTCGGGAATGCCATCCATATTGGTGTCAAGTTCGCCATCAACTGTCGAGAAGACAGGCCGTGAATTGAGGTCAATATAGCCGTCACTATCCCAATCGTTGAGTTTGCCCTTGAAGGTGCCATGGATGAAGACATTCGTCAGTGGGCCAGCAATCGGGTCGTGTAAGGTTGAGAGGATGCCGTTGCCCGGACTCAGTATCTCTTCAAGCGGCTTGCCTGCCATAGCTTCCAGATTGGTGTAGCCCCAACCCTGAAAGCGGCCTCTGACATAACGGATGGCGCTAGCATCACGAATCCGAAAGCGATTATCTAAGTACCAGCACCCTTCGCGCATGAACCCGATAAAGCTATCCTTTACGCCCTTCGACGAATCATCGGCGCGACCGGAGACATAGAAAGGACGATTCACATGCGATTCGAAGTAGAAATTGCCGCGATCTCCATGGGTTCGTTCTGTGAATCCTCTAAACAGGTAATTGTCAAGGTGTGGGGAACCATCGGCATGCAGTCCCGAGATGGTTTTGGCAATGACCAGCTGCCGTTCTCTAGTTTCGACATTCGGGCACGCATGGGCTTGTCCATAAACGCGCGCCAACCCTTGCGGCGAGAGCGATAGTTTGCCCCATTGTTGATTGGTTTTATCCAGTCGGATGTAGAGGTCGCAATGAATGAGGAGGAAGATCGTTTCATCAAACGTGCGACCTGGGGTTGAGCGACATTGACGGGCGTCGAAACTAGGATCGCCGGATTGCAGTTCGCCCAAAAAGAGAGTCGACCATTCAGCGATCTCCGGATCCGGGTCGGCCTGGAATTTTCGCAATGCCTGGATCCCCTTGATCCCTCCCATCTTCTCGATAGCCCATAGAGCGTCCCATCGAACTTGTCGGTCGGGATCGTGTGCAACGGCTTGCGAGAGCAATTCGATGGCGTCGCTCGGGTTGCGATCTGCATACTCATAGAGCGCCTGTTCGCGCATAAAAGGGTCAGGGTGACGGAGAGCTTGTTGCTGCAACACCTCGGCAGACCGCGAATCAAGCCGGATCGCAACTCGATCGAGTGCATGGGCAAAGTTGCTCTCCCAAGCCGCCGGATCACCAACTACGTGCATCAGCGGATTTGGGTGAGTCAGAGCCGTATGGTATGCCAGTTCGATAACTTCACGCTTATCGATTGGCAGCGAATCGAGCGGTACAGATACCTTATCTAGCGTATCTCCGAAGTAGGAATCCCAAGTGGCTTCCCCACTCGAGACGCGTAGGTGCTCGCCCTTATTACAGAGATCAATAGCCATTGTTGATATTCCTCCTAATGATGTGACCTAGTCGTGGCCTATCATACTCAATGAAGAAAATGGGGTCTTCTTTCATATTGCTCATTTTCTCAATTCAAGGGTTGCTTTTCGGCAGGACAATCGAGTCGCGGCGACCAAATCAAGCAGATTCGTTTTCGTCAGAGGTGTAATTCAGGAAATTGATGGCATTGAGATCCAGATTCTGTTTCCCAAGATCGTACCGCATAACGGTCTTGGGGTCTTTGTGGCCACTCATCATTTGTACTTGTCGGTAAGAGAGCCCTTGATCCAAGGCTCGTGTAATAGCGGTACGCCGCAGGTCGTGGGGGCAAATCTTCCCTATTGCGCCGTACTCCCCCCAGCGCGCCACGATCTTCCAGGCCATACTGCGAGTGAGCGGCTTGTCATAGATCAGCGTACGAGCATTCGAATGGGGTTGAAACAGAAAAGCGTCGGGGCCATCCGACCCGACCAGTCGCCTCCTCTTCGCATCCAGCCTCATATAATGGTCAATCGCTTCTTTGACCTCTTTGGGCAACGGCAGTAGGCGCTCTCTGCCTCCTTTGACTTTACACTGGATAACCCAACGCCCCCGGCTTAACTTGATAGAAGAAACGCGCAAAGAGCAGAGTTCGGAGACTCGTAAGCTCAAACGCAGCGCGGTCAGCAACAGCGCATAGTCACGGGCACCCTCCGATATGGCGCGGTTGGGGCCTGCTAACAGGGATTGAACTTCGTGAGTTGTCAGAGCACGACCGACAGAATCTTCGGCTAGCGGCGGCAGTGGCACAAGTTTGGTTGAAGCCGGATTGATTGATATTAGGCCGCCAGCCTGAAGGTAGCCAAAGAATGAACGGATGACGGAGAGCTTGAAGGCTACCGTGGATGGCTTGCGGCGTTTGCGCAGGAGGTGATCGCGCCAGGCAGCGACCATTTGGCCGGTCACTTGTTGCGGTTGGCAGTTAGCCTGAAAGATGAAGAACTCCGTGATTGTGCGGCGGTAAGCAGCACGAGTCTGTTCGGAAAGAGACTTCTGAAGGAATGGGGTTGAGAGTTTAGGGTCAAACCTTGTTGAGCTGAAGGAAGCTTGAGCCACAGAGGAATGATTAGGACTATAGGAGTCTGGTAAATCAATAGGATAACGAGCCATAACGGGTCAAACTCTACTACGTAAGAGGGGTGAAAGCAAAAGGATAATCAACAAAATAACTATTATGTTAACTACCATCTAACAGGCTGGCTATAGAAGGTTACAACCGCTTGCTGTTAATATGTTTAGGAATCGTGGAACCGCGTGAAACAGAGAAGCTGGTGGGGCAGCGTGGCGAAACAGGAAGTGGTAGATTCTCGCTGTACCTGTGTCTTGGAAGAGTGGAGTTGACCCAGTTTGGTGGACAA
>CAYXVU010000011.1:0-49974 GCA_964468725.1 uncultured Clostridia bacterium | reverse complement strand
GGGCCGCAAGAGATGCCGGAACTGCGCAAAAGCGGCAGCCATTCGCTTACGGTTCGTGCGGCAAGAGCCGATTCCATTTCGGTTTTGAGTTCCGCGTGATGCTCGGTGCGCGAATGATTGCTCAGAAAGCGCGAGTCTTCTTTAAGACGGGGTATTTCTAATGCTTCGCAGAGGCGACCGAACATCGCGTCATTGCCCGCAGCAATCACCAGATACCCATCTTTCGCCTGAAAAAGTCCGAAGGGAGTAATTGAAGGATGGCGCGAACCAATCGGAGCGGGCACACGACCTTCGACTTGATGGCGCGCAAAAGCGTTTTCGAGCAACGCCACTTGGCTATCGAGCATGGCGACATCAATATGTTTGCCTGTGCCGGTGCGCATTCGTTCAATCACCGCCGCTTGAATGGCGATTACTCCAAACATGCCTGCGGCAATATCGCCAATCGAAACCCCAACGCGCGTCGGAGCGCCCCCTTCTTCACCTGAAATGCTCATAATGCCGCCCATCGCTTGCACGACCATGTCATAAGCCGGGAAATTCCGATAAGGGCCGGTTTGTCCGAAACCGGAGATGGAGGCCAGAATCAGGTGTGGGAAATTTTTTTGTAAGGTTTCCCATCCAAGACCGAGTCTGTCCATAACGCCGGGAGTAAAATTTTCGGCAACGATGTCTGCGCTTTCCAATAATTGCCAGAGGATGTCGCGGTCGGCTGCGCTCTTGAGGTTTAAGGCAATAGACTCTTTGTTACGATTGATCGAAAAAAAGTAAGCAGACATGGATTGCTTACCTTCACCAACGAAGGGGCCAACATGGCGCGCATCATCGCCAAGTTCGGGGAGTTCGATTTTAATGACCCGCGCCCCTAAATCGCCGAGCATCATGGTGCAATAGGGCCCGCTGAGAAAGCGCGTGAGGTCAATGACGATGAGCCCTGCGAGCGGGCCTTGCGTTTTCGCTGAGAGTTTCATTCGGTTATTTGGATGCGTAGGATGAAGATGGTCGAACCGTCGCCATCGCTGTCAACGACCTGAATGGAATTGTCACCCGGCAGCAGTCCGAGTTGCTGTAGCTTGCCCTTCAACTTAATGATCGAATCGGCGCGGCTGCGAATGCGCGTGCTGCGATCCACTCCATTGATGATGACTTTCGTTTCGTTGTCGAAGCGTTCGCCAGTAATGTCGAGTTTCTTCTTGCCATTAAAGACGGCATTGGAGATCGCAGGGCGTTCGCTGGCGGTATTGATTTCGAATGCGCCACGACCGTAGGTGGAGACTTGAATCAGTCCGGTCGGTTGCGAAGCGAAGGCGGATACGATGGCCGGAGGCATCCCTTTGTTAAATGATTGCCAATTCGGACTAGCGGCAGTCAGGCGAAAGACGCCGATGTCGGTTCCTAAATAGATTTTTGATGAGTCAATCGGATCAACCAACACGGCATTTGCTGGAATGTCGGGTAGCCCTGAGCTGATGTCTGTCCACGTCGCTCCCATATTGATTGTTTTGAAGATGTGGCCGGAGAGAAACCCTGAGACGCAGAGATAAGCAATTGCCGGATTGTTCGGATCAACTGCGATGCCCGATATTAAACGATCTGGCAGCCCGGCTGTAATGTCTGTCCAGTTTGAGCCGCCATCGGTCGTCACCAGTGCTCGCCCAAAAGCCGAGCCGGTATAAATCACATTCAGATTCGAACGCGCAATGGCGATGGCCGACAGAACATCTTTCCCCTTTTCGGTTTCGCCTTTGGTCATATCCAATTCGCCAGCGGGAGGCGTCCATCCGTCGCCCATATCCGTGCTTTTGAACAGCCGCCAGGTGCCGAAATATAAGGTGTCGTCTATGCCATTTCCAGTGAACGGGGGGTAGAAGGCGACGCGAGCGCCGCGTTCCGGTTCACCGAAGCTGCTATTGAAGCTGACTTGCCGATCAAAGAAGGTTCCGTTCTCGAAGTAGCGAAAGATATAGCCCTGAAGATAGTTTGCCAGTACGATGCCGGGGTGAGTTTGACTGAGCTCCGTTTTCCCGCCATCACCATCAGCAAACTCTACCCAGAGCGAACCGCTGTTACGACGTTGCGTGCCATTGTCTTGCGTGCCGCCATAGGTGATCGCCGGGTTGGTCGGATGCAAGGTGATGCCGACGAACTGGGTGAGCGATAACGAAGAGTTCAAGGACTGAAAGGTGTTGCCGCCATCGCTCGATTTATAGAGACCGCCATCCTTGCCGATCAGCAATTCATTGGGGTTGGTCGGTGAAAAAGCAAACCCATGTTGATCGGGGTGGGCGTTCGATTGCGTCGGTGTGTAGGCAAGCACGGCTCCGAGTTGTACAAAATTGCGATTCAAATTTCTCCACGACAGACCGCCATCCGTGCTCTTGAAGATGTCGCGCGAGCCGATGTAAACGGTGTTGCCGTTGGTTGGATCAACCGCCAGATAGGTGTTGTAGCTGAAACCGCCGAAATCGATGTCGAAGGTATTGAGGTCAGCCCAGGTCGCGCCATCGTCCGTACTAGAACGAAGTACCAGATTAAATTGACTGCCGATGAAGCCGCCAAGGTAGGCATAAAGCTTCTGCGGATTGGTCGTCGTCACAGCCACCCGAACATCGAGTGTACGTTGGGGGTCGAAAGGCTGAGTGAGAAGACTCGTCCACGTCTGTCCCGAATCGGTCGAGCGATAGAGGCCGGATGGTTGCGTATCGGTGTGTGGAAAACGATTTGCAACCCCCATGTAGATCACCTGTCGGTTGGTGGGAGAAATCAATACATCGCGCGCCCATCCTTGATAGGTCTTTGTCCAATTCACGCCTCCGTCATTCGAGACATACAATCCGCTGGCGAGTCGCCCTTTCTCTTTATCGAGCCGGGAGTATTGCGCGACATAGAGGCGGTTAGGATTGACTGGGTCTACTTCAAGACGACCAATCGTTCCGGGTGTGGGCAGGGAATTATTGCTGACCCGCGACCATGAACGGCCTTCATCGGTAGATTTCAAAACGCCGCTGCCCAAATAACTGGCTTTGGTGTCTCCCATACCGGCATAGACGATGGAGGGGTTATTCTGTGCGAAGGCAATCGAACCGACTGCAAGATCAACCTGATCGTCGGAGACAGGGGTAAACGTCGTCCCGCCATTGGTTGAACGCCAAATTCCGCCGGTGGCACTGCCGATCAGGATGAGCCGGGCATTGATGGGCGATACGGCGACGGCGTTGATGCGTCCGCTGGTGTGCCCCCAGTTGCCAAAGTATGCCGAGTGCGTTGGGAATGGGCCGATGGCTTGCCAAGCAGGGGTTGCAGCCAAAGCAATCCCGTCGCGGGTTTCCGCTTGGCGTCGTTGTTCGCGCTGCATAAATGCAAAAGCATTGCGGCGCGCGTTTTCAGGTAAGGAATCGAAAGGGTAGAGGCGTTGTGTGAGAAACCAGTTGGCGCGGCCTTCACGATCTTCCCGATTCAATCCATCGTCCATTGACTCTTCATCAACGGGTAAACGCCTTTGCGATGGAGATGATGCCAGTGGGTCTGCTGGCGAATGGCGCTTCATACAGGCTTGATTGCCGATCAAGAGGGCGCAAAGCGCACAGATTGACAGCAAGAGAAGGATAGGGAACTGACGATTGCCAATGATGGCAAACAGATTGGTTGCAATTCGTTTCATACGGCTACTCACAAGAGGGGGATTCGATAATTAGTCCCCCGCTTTGGCTTCGGCTACGGCTGATGTTTTGGCAGCCGATTCGCGCATCCAGTTTTGCAATTTCTCGATATCTTTGGTTGCCGTCTTGGCTCCCGCGATCAGCACCAGCGTCAACAGCGCGCCGAGAATGGGGATAATATACATCGCCGAATGCAATCCGTCAGCGCGAAATGGTTCGAGAGCCTGGTAGGACAGGTCGGTCGCTCCGGCTGCTCGCGCCGCGCGTTCCGTGAAGTAGTCGCTTGCGACTCCTGTTCCATAGGGGCCAAGCGATGCGCCGAGCACATACATGGCAAAGAAGTAGAGCGCCATCGCGGTGCCGCGCAAAGAGGGTTCGATCAAATCTTGAATCGTCGAATAGACGGTTGAATAGTAGGCGCTCATCGCCGCATAAGCGATGCCCATCAGCAAACCAAACCCCCAAACTGATCCTCTGGGCATACTCAACGATAGGATGACGAGCGGTACGGAGAGCAAGATGGCAGCAGCGCCAACCCACATCCTTCCGTTTTTCCGCGTTCGGCCAATCGAGTCGCCGAGAATGCCACCAAGCAGCAAACCGGGTATGCCTGCCAACCCATTGACAAAGGTCGAAACCAGACTGGCATCCTGAATGGGGAGCCGGTGATATTGCTGTAAAAAGGGGTTGAGAAACGAGCCGATGGCATACATGTTGAAATTGAGCAGCGCGCCGGAAGCAATGATCCACCACATGGTCGGAATGGAGAGCACAAGCCAGTAGGGCGAGCCTTCCCGTTTTTGCGCGCCAATGTTATGGACTTCAGTTGCGCCGCGAGCTGGCTCTTTCATCAAGAGCGCCCAAATGGTGCAGATCAGGCCGGGAACGATAGCGACATAAAAGGCCCATCGCCAGCCGTAGAGTTGAGCGATTTTGCCGGAGATGGCATAACTCAAGGCCAGCCCGATGGGCAGTCCGAGCATAAAGATCGAAATCGCTTTTGCCCGTTTATTGGCAGGGAAGAGATCGCCAATCAACGAGTTGCCTGCCGGTGAGCAAGCGGCTTCGCCAACCCCGACTCCGAGACGCAAAGCGAACATCTGTCCGTAATTCTTGGCTAACCCGGAAAAGGCGGTCAGCAGACTCCAAACGAAGACCCCGATGGAGAGAATTTGCACGCGCGACATCTTATCGGTTAATCGTCCGAGCGGTACGCCAACAGCGGCATAGATCAGGGTGAAGGCCGTTCCGAGCAGAGCCAAATCTTTATAATTGAGTTGCCATTCTTGACGAATCGGTTCGGTGACAACGGCGATGATCTGCCGGTCGTAAAAGTTCATCATGTTGATAAAGAACAGCAAGGCTAGCGCCGAATAGGCTCGCTTTTTATCGTTCATCATTTCTCTCCCGGTTTCAGTTCTCGCGCGATCTGTTTCTTGACCTCTTCTCCGCGTTGTAATAACCCGGCAATCCGTTCTGCGCCGACTTTGGCATCGGTTGGATGGACAATCTCGGCAATGCGGCGGGCAATCTCTTTTCGGTTAGCCTCCGCAGAGGGGCTCAGTGTCAGTCCCGCAGCCTGCAATTGCTGACGGAGGATTTGAAGGTCGTCAGCGAGCCTCAACATCTTTTGAAAGGGTTCGGGTAATTCGGGCAGGTATTCTTGACCGTGACACCCCGCACAGTAATAGACGAAGCTGAAATTACGCGCCGCTGAGCCGACAGCGTGAGCGCCATGGCACTGCGAACAATCGAGACGTGGCTGTCCGCGTCGCTGAGGGAAATGCTGGCCTGCTTTGAAGAGCGCCATCTGCCCGCGATGGCATGCACTGCACATCATCAGCACATCATTTGGAGAAGGCTTACCGATGAATTTGCCGGAGTGGGCAAGCTCTTTTTCGCGGGCGCTGGCATCGCCACCGTGACAACGATTGCAGGTATACCCGGAGCGGGCATGCAGGCTCTCTTTGAAGAGCGTGACCGTCTCCCTGTCATGATGGAGGTGGCATTGCGTGCAGGTATCTATGCGGTCTGCGCTCGTTTGGATGGCTTCGCTTATGGCTTGCCTGCCGTTTGCCGAAATCACAGCAGCCCAGGTCAGGGGGACAAGAAAAGCCCAAAGAAGAATCCTCTGAAGTGATTTTCGCGCCATAGGCTTTCGATGATTTCGACTGCGAATTTCGGTGTGGGAAGCGGAACCCAATGATAGAGAACTTATTTACCTTGAAAGACTGGCCTGCGTTTTTCGAGGAAGGCTTTTACGCCTTCCGCAAAATCGGCGGTGCGGAAACAGTCGCCTTGGTTTACAGCTTCAAAGTCAAGCGCTGTCGCCAAATCGGTCTGCATGCCTGCATTGAGCCCGTGCTTGATCTTTGCCAAAGCAATTGATGGAGAGGCGGCCAATCGTTTGGCGATGGCTCCTACCGTGCTGTCGAGCGAGTCAAAAGGAACGACGTGATTGACCAGCCCTAAAGCCAACGCATCAGCGGCACTGATCAACTCGCCGAGCGCCATGAGTTCAAAGGCTTTGTGATAGCCGACCGAGCGAGGCAGAAAGTACGTGCCGCCGCCATCAGGCATCAGCGCGATCTTCACAAACACTTGTCCAAACCGCGCATGCTCAGAGGCAACAATCAAATCGCAAGCGAGAACATAATTACAGCCGACACCGGCTGCGGCTCCGTGGACGCGCGCAATAAACGGTTTGGGGATATTGCGAATGGCTAAGATTGCCGGGTTGATGCGGCGGCGCAGCGATTCGGTTACGTCTCCCGCCATGATGTCATCGCTGCTCACATTGGTTTGCAAGTCTGCGCCCGCGCTAAAGGCCTCACCGGAGCCGGTTAGGATAATCACTTTGCTGTCATCCGTAGCCGATTGAGTGATGGCTTCAAGCAATAAGTCAAAGGTTTCGTTATCGAGCGCATTGAGGCGTTCCGGGCGATTGATGGTGATCGTTTTGATTCCATCTTCAATCGCCACGATGAGCTTCGGACTAGCGGTGTTGGTTGCTGACATCGCGAAATCCTTTCTGTGGTGAAGGGGAAAAGTGCTGGCCGCGTTATTCTCGCTGAAAGCCGGGGGATTTGCAACGAGCTTGTCACGCTCATCGGGTTGGCGTAACATCCCTGCGAAATTGGGTGAATCTTACCGTCACGTCAGCACTAAGGAGAGAAGCCATGATGAGAAAAGCGCTCCGGTTCGGTTTATTGATTGCGCTCGTTATTCCTTTTCCGGCAGTCGCGCAGAGAGCATCAAAGGGGGAAGCGACGATCTATCGAGATGAGTATGGCATTCCGCATATCTTTGCGCGCACCTTGGAGGATGCGGCCTATGCCGTCGGTTATGCACAGGCGGAAGACCGGCTTGAAGAGTTGCTGAAAAATTTTCGTCGCGCAACCGGCAACATGGCTGAAGTCTTTGGCGCGGATCATTATCGCAATGATCTGATTCAACGGATGTGGCGTCACGATGCGATTAGCCGTGAACGATACCGAGAGGTCAGTCCCAAGATGCGCGCCGTCATGGAAGCCTTCATTGACGGCATCAAGCAGTTTATGCGTGACCATCCGAAAGAGGTTCCCGCTTGGGCGCAAGAGATTCATCCTTCGAATGTGATCGCCTTGTCGCGATACATCATCTTCGGTTGGCCGCTCGGCGAAGCGGCGGGCGATTTGGCGCGCGGCGGCATTCAACTTGACCCGATGAGTTATCGCGGCTCGAATGAGATGTTGATTGCGGCTTCGCGCACAGCGATTGGCGCGCCGATTGCCGTGATTGATCCGCACTTGAGTTGGTATGACGAGTTTCGCTTTTATCAAGTGCGCATCTATGCGGGCGATTATGCCGTCTCAGGGGTTTCGATTCTCGGTGCGCCGCTGCCGAGTTTGGCGCACAATCGCTATTGCTCGGTGGCGATGACGACCGGAGGCCCGGATACTTCGGATATCTATGAAGAGGAGATCAACCCGGAGAATCCGCGCCAATATCGCTACGACGGCAAGTGGCGGGAGATGACGGTGCGCAAAGAGACGATCAAAGTAAAAGACGGCGAGCGGGTCAATGCCAAAGAGGTCGAGATCGAATATACACATCACGGACCGGTTGTGGCGCGCAAGGGCGGCAAGGCCTATACGATGGCCATTCCCTATGCGAATGAAGTCGGATTGACCGATCAAATTTACAAGATGAACCTGGCGCGCAATCTGGAAGAGATGAAACGCGCGCTCGGCGGTTTGCAGTTGATGTCGCAAAATATCATGGTGGGCACGGTGCAGGGCGACCTCTATTACCTCCGCACCGGACGTGTGCCGATTCGTGCAAAAGGGGTTGATCCGAGCCGTCCGATACCGGGCAATACTTCTGCAACAGAATGGCAGGGTTTGCACCCGATGGCGGATTTGGTACAGATGGCGAATCCGCCGAACGGCTACATGCACAACTGCAACGTCACGCCATTTGCGATGATGAAGCAGAGTCCGTTGACGCCGGAGAAGTATGCCGCCTATCCCTATCTGTACAATGCCAGCCAAACGGCTCCGCGCCATCAACGCGGTGAGATGATGACCGAGCTACTCGAATCGGCCAATCGGGTTACCCTCGAGCAAGCGATTGATATCGCTTTCAGCCCGCAGGTTTATCACGCTGAGTTATGGCAAACACGGCTGCGCGCCGCCTGGGAGAAGGCTTCTGCGGGAGGAAACGGAGAGGATAAGGGGACGCGCAATGCAGACGCAGAGGCTATCTACGAGATGATTCAAAAATGGAACCGGCGCAGCGATGCCGACTCGGAAGGAGCGTTGGCATTTTATGCCTTTAAGAAAGGGTTGGGAGGCTCATTGTCTCCGGCGGTAGACCCGCCAGCAACGTTGACGGATGAGGTTGTGCTTGCGGGGCTGACGAAGGCCGCCGAATGGTTACGAACCAATTTCGGGGAGTTGCGTGTGCCGTATGGCCGGTATTTCCGCGTCGGACGAAGAGGAGGCAAGCAGACTTGGCCGGTGGGCGGCGGGTCGCTAGGCGGAGGGCAGAACGCGGTCGGGATGGCAACGCCGCGCGCCATCAGTTTCACAGCGGCTGGCAAGGAGATGGTCGGAGTCGGCGGGCAGACCTCTACGCAGATCGTGGTCTTAACCAATCCGCCGCAATCGTATGCCATCATTCCGTTGGGGATGAGCGATCATCCTGATAGCCTGCATTGGGACGATCAGGCCGAAAAGCTGTTTAGTAAGAGTAAGGCGGCTTCTTCCTACTTTCTCAATCGAAGAGAGCTTCTCAAACATGTTACGGCGAAGAAGGTTTTGCGACGGCAAGTGAAAGCGGTCGGACGGATCTAGCGATAATTTCAGTTTCTGTGGAGGGGGCAAAGCGTAGGGAATTGAACAGGGAGGCTGCGGTCACGTTGAGACAAAGTTTATCGGAAGAAAGAGAACAAGAATGAAACGACAGTTCACGAATTGACAGGTATCGTACTGGCGAGTACTGGTCGAATCCATGAACGTTCCCTCTGATAATTGCCAGTCCCTGGGGTCAATCACTTTTCTTTTGCGGTCATCTGAAAACAGCCTTGCCAGAAGGGGAGGGATTGGGTAGTATCTTGCCATCTCCAAATGGTGGACAATAACCCGCGTTAATTCAATATTGATTCACTGCTCGGTTTATTGGTGCCGGTGAGTTTGAATGAGCGGCGATGCCTGCTTTCCTTGATGATGAGATCGAGACCGGCTGATAGCTAGTCAGGCTTTCAAACACCGATTGGAATATCCTAACTCAGAAGGAGGATGTGTTGTGAATAGGAAATTGATAAGAACAACACTAGCCGAAGTCCGTGAACGTTCCGACCGCGACCCCTCTCATCGCCGAACTCCCCACGATGCGAATCGCAAGCGCGTGCCCCCCGAACAGACCCATGCGGAAAGTTTCTACTACAAAAAGCAGATGGACAACAAAACTCCTATGGTGCTGGTCTTGCAAGACGGCGAGGAGTTGCGCGGCACCATCGAGTGGTATGACAAGGGCTGCATCAAGTTGCACCGCAATGAAGGGCCCAATCTGCTGATCTTGAAGCATAACGTCAAGTACTTGTACAAAGATGAGTCGGCGGCATCCGAAACCGAAACGGATCGTTACGAAGAAGACGCGGAAGCCTTAAGCGATGACGAAGACGACGCTTCTGAAGATGAGGAAGAGGAAGAAGCCTAACGCTTCGGAAAATTGATGTAATCTTCTGGATCGGTTAGCAACTCTTGTGACGCGAAACCCCAAGCATTCCCTGAAACCGTGCGTCGGAATCACAGTTGGAGACCCCGCAGGCATCGGGACAGAGATCGTTTTGAAAGCGGTGGCTGAACCACAAGTGCGGGCGGCGTGTCGGACGGTGATTATTGCCGACGCTGTCAATCTGACCCATCAAGCAGACCACCTCGGTTTGCCTCATACAATGCCGATCTGCTCGCAGCCTTATGGCGCACTGCCAACGGTCGAGGGGGCGGTGATCCTTGACATCGGCAGGGTAGCCGAGGCCGACGGTTGGGGCGAGGTGCGGGCTACCTCCGGTAAGGCTGCCGTTGCAGCGGTCGAAACGGCAGCGCAGATGTGTCTATCGGGTGGGTTCGATGCGATGGCAACTGCTCCGATCAACAAAGCGGCTATCAAACTGGCGGGTTCTCCCTTTGCCGGGCACACAGACATGTTGGCCGCATTATGCGGGGTTGATGAGGTGATGATGTGCTTTATGGCGGAGAACCTTCGCGTCGGATTGTTGACCATTCATGTCAGTCTGGTTGATGCTATTCGCGCTATTACGCGCGAGCAGATCAGCCGTTCGTTAATCCTACTAGATACAGAACTGCGCCGTTATGGGTTTCGCCATCCCCGCATAGCGATAGCGGGACTCAATCCCCATGCCGGTGAAAATGGCCTCTTCGGTTCGGAAGAGTTGGTAGAGATGATTCCGGCTATCGAAGAGTGCCGCATCAAGCATGGTCTGAATGTCTGGGGTCCCTACCCTGCCGACACCCTCTTTCTGCGCGCGGCGCGCGGCGAATTCGATGCCGTGTTGGCGGGCTATCACGATCAGGGGTTGATCGCCGTAAAGTGCCTTGCCTTTGGCAAAGCCGTCAACGTAACGTTGGGATTGCCGATCATTCGGACTTCAGTGGATCATGGCACGGCATTCGATATAGCGGGAAAAGGGAGAGCCGAGCATGGCAGTATGGTGGAGGCGATTTTGCTGGCCGCGCGGTTGGCTGGCGAACGCCGCGCCTCGAATGAAGCTGGTGACAAGTCTTCATAAAACGGAAATAGGTTAGGAGGATTGTATGACACGCGCCGTACTATCTTTGGTAATCGGATTGGGAATTCTGGCGGTAGCGCCGACCCCGTCGCTGCAAGCGGGAAGGCCGCTGGAGCAGAGCGAAAACGGCAGCCTGTTGCTGCCCGGAGAGAAGCATTTTCATAACCTTCGACAACTCACTTTTTCGGGAGAGAATGCGGAGGCCTATTTTTCATCGGATGGGAAGAAACTGATCTTTCAGACGACGCGCGACGGTGTGGCGTGCGATCAGATTTTCGAAATGAAGATTGACGGGTCGGGACTCAGACAGCTTTCGACTGGGAAGGGGCGAACAACGTGCTCCTATTTCTTCCCGGGCGGGAAGCGGATTTTATACTCTTCAACGCATCAGGCCAGCCCCGACTGTCCGCCACGCGCCGACTATTCGAAAGGCTATGTCTGGGCGCTCTATCCGGGATTTGACATCTTCACAGCCGCAGCCGATGGCTCGCAATTGAAGCCGCTCACCACAACGGCGCGCTACGATGCTGAAGCGACGATTTCACGGAATGGCAAAAAGATTGTCTTCACCTCGCTGCGAGACGGCGACCTCGACATTTATTCGATGGATGCCAATGGCCGGAATGTGAAGCGGTTGACCACCGAATTGGGATACGATGGAGGCCCATTCTATTCCGCTGATGGGAAATGGATTGTCTATCGCGCCTTTCATCCGACGGCAGAGCGGGAGATTGCCGATTACAAAGCTCTGCTCAGCGAAAACCTGATTCGCCCGACCAAACTCGATATCTGGGTGATGAAGGCAGACGGCACGGGCAAACGGCGTGTGACCAATAATGGAAAGGCCAATTTCGCTCCTTTCTTTTTCCCTGATGGCAAACGCATCATCTTCTCCTCGAATATGGATGATCCGCGCGGTCGCAACTTTGACCTCTATGCGATCAATGTAGATGGGACAGGGTTAGAGCGTTTGACCTTCAATGAGACCTTCGATGGCTTTCCGATGTTTAGCCCGGACGGCAAGAAGATCGTTTTCGCTTCGAATCGCAACGCGGCCAAGACCGGCGACACCAACATCTTCATTGCCGACTGGTTGCCCTAAGGCCAAACGCACCCATCGGAGTTGCCATCGTCGTCACCCAATGAAACCGGAAGGCAGGCTGACCGTCACCTTGCATTTACATTGGATGATGCGCTTTTCATGGGGCTTCTTGCCATAATCTCTCTCGTCGCTTACTTTTCCTAAGACCGGCTTGGAGGGCAACCGATGAAAAAGCTCATCAGCCTGCAAAATCCTGTTCTGCGAATGATCTCGATTGTTGGCGGGGCGACCCTCCTTTCGGTCTTCTCGGCCTCGCGCATCAAGTTAAGTTACGCCTATCGGGATAATGCGATTTCGTGGCCGCAGGCTCTGGCGTTTACCTTGCCGGATTGGTTTGCCTGGATGTTCTTGTTGCCGGTGATTGCCTGGCTGGTGCGGCACTTTCGCTTCGAGAGGCGGCGGATCTGGTTGGCGATTACGGTCAATGCCCCGGCAAGCATTTTGCTGACGGTGTGCAAGATGGGGATGGAGTATTGGGGGGTGCAGAAATTGAGCGGCAACGCCTTGCGCGAGTTCCCTCGCCTACAATTTCATTCGACTTATTTGACCTATTGGGCGATTGTCGGGATTCTTTACGCCTTCGACTATTACTCCAAATACCGCGAGCATGAACTGCGCGCCTCGCAATTAGAGGCTCAACTCGCACAGGCGCAACTGCACGCCTTGAAAATGCAACTGCACCCCCACTTCCTCTTCAACACGCTGCACGCGATCTCGTCGCTTATGCACAAAGATGTGGCGGCTGCGGATCGAATGTTAGCGCGCCTGAGCGATCTGTTGCGTGCGACCCTAGAGAATGTCGGAGAGCAGGAGGTAACCCTCAAAAAGGAGTTGGAGTTCTTAGAGCGCTATCTGGACATTGAAAAGGTGCGTTTTCAAGATCGCCTGAAGCTCATTATGGAGGTGCAACCGGATACCTTCGATTGTCGCGTGCCGAATATGATTTTGCAGCCCTTAGTGGAGAATGCGGTTCGTCACGGCATCGCGCCACGTGTGCGACAGAGCACGATTACGATTCGCTCGCACCGGCGTGAGGGGTTGCTCTGCTTGGAAGTGGAAGATGATGGGGAAGGCTTTCCCTCGGCAACGATGCAGGAAGGGGTCGGTTTGCGAACCACGCGCGCGCGATTGCAACAACTGTATGGGAACGAGCATCGGTTTGAGATTGATTCGGCGGTAGGGCAGGGAGTCGCTGTACGATTGGCTATCCCGCTACGTGGGGTTATCGCAGGCTAAGAGGAAGTTATGGCAATTCGTACTCTCATCGTTGACGATGAGGTGTTGGCGCGCGAACGGATACGCGATCTGTTGACCAGTTATAGGGACTTCGAAATCGTTGGCGAATGTGGCAGCGGGTCGGCGGCGGTGGAGATGATCCTTCGCCAGCAACCGGAAGTGATCTTTCTGGATGTTCAGATGCCGGAGGTGGATGGGTTTGGGGTCATTGAGGCGGTCGGCGCCAGTTATGTTCCGGTAGTGATCTTTGTGACCGCTTACGACCGCTATGCTTTGCGCGCATTTGACGCCCACGCGCTCGACTATTTGTTGAAGCCATTCGATTCGGAGCGTTTTGATGCGGCGCTGACGCGGGCGCAATTGCAGGTCGAACAGCATCGCAGCGGAAAGTTGAATCGGCAACTGATAGACTTGTTGGCCGAGAGAAAGAGCGAAACGGCAACGGCGGAGCGCGTCGTGGTCAAATCGGGTGGGCGTGTCTTCTTTTTGAAATGGGCTGAGGTGGATTGGATTGAAGCGGCCAGCAACTATGTCGGTCTGCATGTCGGGAAGCAGACGCATCTGCTGCGTGAAACCATGAGCGGCTTAGAGGCGAAGCTGGATGGCAAACGCTTTCTTCGCATCCATCGTTCAGTTATCGTCAATATCGAACGGGTGAAAGAACTCTCTCCGCTCTTTCACGGAGAGTATGCCGTTATCCTCGAAGATGGGACGCAACTCACCCTGAGCAGAGGCTACAAAGATCGTCTGCGTCTCCTATGCGGAGAAGATTTTTAACTTATCCCCATCCCGAAAAGTACGCTACTCATCCCATCTGAAACGCCATTCGTCCCTCGCCGCTTGTTCGTGAGAGTCAGACCGGTATGCTGAAGGCGATCAAAACCAACAAATGTTTTTGCATATCGGAGGCACATACTATGAAACAGATAGGTCGGCGGGTACGGTTGATGGCGGTCATCGGTTTTTTGCTGGCGTGTACATTCGGACTGTTTACTGTAGGCCGAACGGAAAGCGCATCAGAGGCAAACGGTTTGTCAGGAATCCCTACAAGCCCGAAATTGGCCTCCATGATTGCGGAATTGGAAGAGAGTATTGCCGGACAGGAGGACAAACCTGCCGAAGCGGTCTTCAAAAATATCAAGACCTTAAAAGGGGTGCCTGCCGGTCGCCTGATGTCAATGATGAAGATTGCCTTTAGCGGATCGCTCGGCGTGGAGTGTACGCACTGCCATATTGAGGGCGAGTGGGAGAAAGACGAGAAGCCCGCAAAGGAAACGGCACGAAAGATGTGGGGGCTGATGCAACGGGTGAATAAAGATATTAAAGATACGATTGGCAAAGGGGGCATAAACTGTACGACTTGCCATCGCGGACAAGTCAAACCGGCGCTTTCGTTGTCCACCAATCGCTGACCATCCACTCCGCTTCGATGTCGCAGAAGGGGCCGGAGGGCACAGAAGGATAAGGCTAGGCCCTTGCTTCCGTGTTTTCCGGTTAGGGCAGACGTTCGAAGCTGCGCTGCTTACCTTTCGGGTCTACTTTTTCCACGCGAGCATCATTCCGTCGCGAACGGTTAAGAGAACATTTTCGACGCGCGGGTCGTCTGTCACCTTTCGATTAAACTCGACAATTGCCCGCGAGTCTTCATCCTCAGGGTTCAGCACCTTGCCGCTCCATAAGACATTGTCAGCAACGATGAGTCCGCCGGTTCGCAGCAATGGAAGACAAGCCTCGTAGTAATTCGGGTAATTTGCTTTATCGGCGTCGAGAAAGACGAGATCGAAGGGAGCTTGTAACGTGGAAATGGTATCAATCGCTTTGCCCATACGAACTTCAATCTTGTGGCCGTGAGGGCTTTGAGCAAAGTAGCGTTTGGCCATCTCTTCAGCTTTGGGGTCAACATCACAGGTGATGAGTTGACCGTCATCAGGGAGGGCTTCGGCCATCATGAGGGCGCTATAACCGGTAAACATGCCGACCTCCAAAATGCGTCGCGCCTGGGTCAAGCGCACCAGCAGTTTCAAAAATGTACCTTCCACGCGCCCCACCTGCATTTGCGGCGAGTGCATCGAGGCATAGGTTTCTTCTTGCAGGCGGCAGAAGATTTCGCCTTCTTCCGACGTATGTTGATGAGCATATTGTTCAATGGCTTCCGTAACGAGAACGATCATCGTATGACCTCATAGGGAATGGCTGACAAAAAGGTTTTCCAGTGCGATTTGGCGATTAACGTTGACCGCCAAATCTTTCAGCAGTTGTTCAAACTGTTCTGCGAGTTGCGATACTTCATGTAGGGATAAGGAGGAGGCGGCCTCCGCCAAACGTGGGGCGATATCGGTGTGGGTTAGCGAATCTTGTGTCGCTCCCAGTTGGAGATGAAAGATGTCTTCCAAGACGGTAAGCAGAATTTTCAGGTGCTCTTCAAAATCCGGGCGTTCGAGTTTACGACTGATGAACTCAGCCGCCTCAGCAAGGCGAATCGGGTCGGGGCGCAAGGAGAGAGCTTCGAGGATCTCCAGCATCCGTTGCCGTTTCTCTTTATAGACTCCCAAATCAATCTCCATAGCGCGTCCGATGCTGCCGCGAGCTAATCGAGCCAGCAGGTGCGTCTCCGTTACGGGGCGACGAAAGTTGGCTTTCAAATAGGCCTCTAATTCGGCAGCCGTCAGCGGCGCGAAGGAGAGAAGTTGGCAGCGCGAGCGAATGGTGTCAAGCAGGGCATAGGGTTTTGCGGTTATCAGGATGAGCAGCGTGCTCGGCGGCGGCTCTTCGAGGGTCTTGAGAATGGAGTTGGCCGCCTGTTCTCGCAAACGGTCGGCCTCATCAATGAGGAAGACGCGACATTTGCCTTCAAAGGGTCGGTACTGGGCTTCCCGCGACAGGCGGCGCATGGAGTCAATCTTTATGAATTGACCATCAGGTGAAATCGTCTCGATGTCCGGGTGTTCGCGGGCAGTGACTTTGCGGCACGATAAGCAGACGCCGCAGGCGTCACCTGGCACAGGAGCCAGGCAGTTGACGGCTGCGGCAAGGGCGAGAGCGAATTGCCGTTTGCCGATGCCTTCAGGTCCCGCAAAAATCAAGCCCTGTCCGATACGATTTTCTGCAACCGCGCGGGTGAGCAGGGTTTTGATTCGGTCATTGCCGATGAGGGTTGAAAACAGCATCAAGGAAGACTCTAAAGATTCGTTTGCCGAATGGCAAATGGCGGCAGAGAGGCGTTTGAGAAAGATTTTCGCAAGTCTGAAGCTCATGATAGGCTACGGCGTATGAAGAAGTTTCTCGAAACGCGATTGAAGAACTGGCAGCGGTTAGAGGAGTTGACGCAGCGGGTCGCCAAGTATCGGTTGCGCAATCTACGCGGCGAAGAAGTCAGAGAGTTTGGTCGCTTGTACCGGCGCACGGCTGCCGATTTGGCGATTGCTCGCGAAGAAGTGCGCGACAGGCGGTTAATCAACTATCTGAATTATCTGGTGTCACGAGCGCATGGGGCGATCTATCGGAGCGAGTCTTCAGGGTTTGGCGTAATTGGCGATTTTTTTCGTTTTGAGTTGCCAGCGGTATTTCGTCGAACCTTCTCATACACGCTGGTTGCTTTCCTCTTATTTCTGCTGCCGGGAATCTTTGCCTTCACGGTGGTATTTTTAGATGAAGGGTATGCCAGGCGGGTCGCCCCAGCTTTAGCCTATCGGGTAGAGAACCGGATCAATTGGACGCAGAGCCTGAATGATTCGAACGAATTGGGGGCAACCTCAATTTTGACCAACAATATTCAAGTCACCTTTTATGCATTTGGGGGCGGCCTGTTGGTGGGTATCGGAACGGTTTTGGCGATGGCTTTCAACGGTTGGTTGTTCGGACTGGTGATGGGTCTTTGTGTGAAGGAGCGCTTTTGGGAGATTCCGACATTCGTGGCGGCTCACGGGGTGATTGAATTGACGGCGATCTTTATTGCGGGGGGAGCCGGTTTGATGATCGGCAAAGCCTTGTTGATGCCAGGGGATCGGCGGCGCATTGACGCTTTGGTGGTCAATGGCGGCGAAGCGGTCAAACTGATTCTCGGATGTATCCCGATGTTAATTGTTGCCGGTTTCATAGAAGGATTCTTATCTCCGTCAGGGGTATCGCCTTTTTATAAGTTCTCTGTCTCTGCGGCCAGCGGACTATTTTTAATCGCCTACTTTCTCAAAGCGGATCGTCGGGTTGAACGGTCAGGGACGAACTGATCGGCATCACCGCCGGGGTTACAGCAAGCCCCGCTCTTTAACTTCGAGATATTTGTTTACCAGTTCGAGCGACAACCGTCCGGCAGGCACGTCGAGGGCTAAGCCGCCAGCGCGACGGATGCGGGAAAGGGCTTCTTCGCGTTGTCGTAAAATCTCTTCCGCAACACTTTGACGATAGACCTCCGCAGGTTTGGAGGGTTTGGTGCGAACGAGTTCGCGCAAATCGGTATCTCCGATGGTGACAATGAGCGGCAAGTGGCGTGGGATGAGCTTTGAGGTGTGAGTCAGCAACTCGGCTGAAGCATCGCGGTCAACCAAATCGGTGAGAATGACGACCAATGAACGACGATGGCAATTGGCGCTGAAAAAATTGAAAGCCCGAGTATAGCTTGGCTCGATCATCTGCGGCTCAATGTTATAGAGGGTCTCCAAGATCAGGTTGAGTTGTTCGTGTCCGCGCCGCGGTGGCAGGTACTGAATGACTTTGCGAGAGAAGGCGACAAATCCGACATTGTCACCGCCGGAAGCTGCGACGTAGGCAATTGAAAGGGTGGCATTGATAGCATGGTCGAGTTTGGTCAGTTTTCCGATGCGCGCCGTCATCAATCTGCCGGTATCGAGGAGGACAACGACATTTTGACTCCGCTCAATTGTATATTGGCGGGTGATGACCTTGCCGCGTCTGGCGGTTGCCGGCCATGAGATATGGCGAATCTCGTCCCCGATGACGAAATCCCTCAGTGATTCAAACTCTCTGCCTTGTCCCTTTAACCGCAGCCGTCGTAACCCCGGTTCAGGGCGGCGGTTGCGATAGGCATAGAGCTCATTCTTTTTGGCTTCCCGTATATCGGGATAGACTTTGACGATCTGCTCGGTTGGCGCAGTGAATTGTTTCCAAACTAAGCCCAGTCGAGAACGGAAGCGGATAGGGGTGTTGCCAAAGTCATACTTGCCGCGGGCTGTGGGTAAGAGCGTAAAGCTCCACAGGCGGGTACGACCGGCTGGAACCTCCAGCAAGGCTTCGCGGGGTGTGAGCAGTTCCATACGAGCCGGATATTCGTCTTTGATGAGAAAGGTGATTTTGCGACGGGCAAGGTTGGTCAGGCGAAACCTAACGGGGTTTTCCGCGCCCATTGAGAATCGTTCTTCCAGTTCGCGTTTCACACGAAATTGGGCAGGCTTTTCAGAGATATAGTAGTCAAGAACCGCCAAGACGATGAGGGTAATGTCAAAAGCAAGGGTGATGGAGAGAAAGACCCGGGCGACCCAGCCGAGGGAAAGCAGAGCGACCCCGAGCCCAAGGAGGAGGAAGAATTTTGTTGTAAAGACGAACTTCAAAACCAGTAATCCTCGTTGATGCAACCCTTGCGTAGGGCGCGAAAGAGTTCAGGCGTTGTCGGGAAACTGGAGATCGTATAGATGGCTGCCTTCACTTGATACGGTAAATAGAGATGAGTAAGAGCCTTCTTAGCTGGCAGCCAAACCTCTTCGGCAACCTCCTCTTTATTAATCATGGTCGGGAATTCACCTTCGACTCGATAGGCAAAAGTGAGCATACGATAGACCGGTCCGGCGTGAGAACTGGTATGTATATCGCGTAAGGGAACCAGTTCTGAAGTCTGGATTTCGATGCCGATCTCCTCTTTCACTTCGCGGCAAGCGGTGGCCAAAAGATCGTCATCCTGATGGTCTGCGCGACCTCCGGGAAAGACAAAGGCATCGGGGTAGTACCGAAAATGTGAAGGTCGGCGACTCAAATAAATTTCGATGCCCGAATGGGTATCACGGACAAAGGCGACCGCCGCAGCGGGGATGGGCTCCGGATAACTCGCCGAAGATTTCTGCATCGCCTTCTTCCTAGCCATTAAAAGTCGCCACCCAATATCGAGCCGAGTCTGATAACGTCTCCCGTTTTTCCAATCAAGAAGAACCGATGGTTTACATCATTATCGGGGTACTTCAATCGTGGAGAGGATTTCTTCCAATGCCTGATCGGGGGTAGTCCCTTCAATCTCCGCCTCTGATCGCAAGACGATGCGATGGCGAAGCACGGGTTTAGTTATCTCCTTTACATCGTCAGGCGTGACGAAATCGCGTCCGCGAATAGCGGCCAGAGCTTTTGAGCACATCAGCAAGGCGACAGATGCGCGCGGGCTTGCGCCCCATGAAATATTTAGTGCTGACCGAGTGCTTCGAACAATTTTAACGATGTACTTTTGGATGCCTTCCTCAACGGTGATCTTCCGCACCTGAGCGCGACATTCCAATAAGGCCGCGCTATCTGGCAATTGGCGAATGTGAACGTCTTCGATGCGGCGAGAATTGAAGCCCGCATTCCAATTGGCAATGATGTGAGACTCTTCTTCTTCCTTCGGGTAGTCCACCAGTATTTTCAGTAAGAATCGGTCAAGCTGAGCTTCCGGCAAGGGATAAGTGCCCTCATATTCGATGGGGTTTTGTGTGGCCAAGACCGTAAATAAGGGCGAAAGCTTATGGGGTTCGCCGTCAATGGTGACTTGACGTTCTTCCATCGCTTCGAGAAGCGCCGCCTGCGTTTTTGGCGGGGTGCGGTTGATCTCGTCTGCCAACAAGAGATCGGTAAAGAGCGGGCCTTGTCGAAGCGTAAAGGTTGAAGTTGCCATATTGAATATGTTGGTTCCGGTAACGTCCGCAGGCATCAGGTCGGGAGTAAATTGAATCCGACCGAAATGTGCGCCGATGGCTCGCGACATGACCTTTACGAGTAGGGTCTTAGCGGTGCCGGGCACCCCTTCAATTAAGGCGTGGCCTTCAGCCAGTATGGTGATGAGAACTTGTTCAATGACTGAATCTTGGCCAACGATAACCTTGCGAATTTCGGCCTTCAAATGCTCGACAATCGAAGCAACAAAGTCTTGCAAGCAGCCATCCTCCATGAGAGTTGAATTTTTCGAGACGACAGATGGGTACAGCTCCGAAACGACCACCCAAGCATAATGGTTCTCAGGTAGGCACGCAATAAAGATTACCGATATAACGGCACTTGGTCATCCGATGGGATAAGGGCGGAGGTCTCATTTGAGACCCTCGACGATTGGGCTTCGATCATGGAAAGAAAATAGCGGTGCAAGGTGGGGTCGGGAGTTAATTCGGGATGGAAGGTTGCGGCAAGGATATTTCTTTGTCGAACCAGTATCGGGGTGCCCTGATGGTAAGCCAGAATTTCAACCTCTTTGCCGGTTGCGATGATGCGTGGGGCGCGGATGAAAATGGCCTCAATCGGTTGCTCTTGCCAGGCCGCCTGAATGGACTCAATGAAACTGTCGCGTTGTCTGCCATACGCATTGCGCTCAATGGTGAGGTCAATCAATTGGAGGGAAGGTTGGTGCGGGCGCAGAGTCTGTTTGGCTAGGAGAATCGCGCCCGCACAGGTGCCGAATATGGGTCTGTCGGATTGCCTCTGTGAGGCTTTCCTCTTCCATAAGCTTCAGCATCGTTGTACTTTCGCCGCCGGGCAGAATGAGGCCATTGATCGGCATCAGGTCGCAAATGGTTCGCACCTCTGTTGCGGAGATGCCGATCTCCCTCAGCCGGTTAATATGGGCGGAAAAATCGCCCTGTAGAGCGAGTACTCCGACTCTGATCATGTCTACCTCGTTACCAGCCTCTCGTTTGGAGTCGCTCCGCTTCCGGCAATTTGGCTATATCAAGACCTGGCATGGCCTCTTCGAGGCCTTCGCTTGCTTCCAAGACGGCGAGCGGGTCTTGGTAATGAGTCGTTGCTTTGACAATCGCCCGTGCGCGGTTGGCAGGGTCGGAAGATTTGAAAATGCCTGAACCGACGAAGACGGATTCGGCTCCCAGTTGCATACAGAGCGCCGCATCAGCCGGAGTTGCAATTCCACCGGCTGCGAAATTGGGCACGGGTAATCGTCTTTCGCGCGCCACCTGGCGGATAATCTCAAGTGGAGCGCCCAGATTCTTAGCTTCTGACATCAGTTCTTCTTCGCTCAAGGTCGTGAGGCGCTTGATCTCCGTTTGAATTCGGCGCAGATGGCGAACCGCTTCGACGATGTTGCCGGAACCGGCTTCACCTTTGGTGCGAATCAGGGCTGCGCCTTCTCCGATCCGGCGAATGGCCTCGCCGAGATTTCTCGCGCCGCAGACGAAGGGAATCTTGAAGGTCAATTTATGAATATGGTGCTCTTCATCCGCGGGGGTGAGGACTTCGCTTTCGTCAATAAAATCGACGCCTAGCGCCTCTAAAACCTGTGCTTCGGCGAAATGGCCTATGCGGACTTTGGCCATTACGGGGATGGAGACGGCGGTCATAATCTCACGAATCTTCTTCGGAGATGCCATGCGGGCAACGCCCCCTGTGGCACGGATATCAGCCGGGACTCTTTCTAAGGCCATAACGGCAACCGCGCCTGCCGTCTCTGCGATGGTAGCTTGTTGGGCATTGGTGACATCCATAATCACGCCACCTTTCAACATCTCGGCCAAGCCGGTTTTCAATTGATATGGGTTGTCGTTCATAATCCCTCCGGTAAAAGTGCAATCATTTCGCACAAGATAAAAAGATTCTTCCTTCGCCTGAAATCACGACTCGGCCGCCGACCCGCACCTTCTCCACTTCGTTAGTTATCGGGTTGATGGAGACCTCGATGTGGAGCAGGCTCGGGCGATTCATTTCGAATCCTTGTTCGCTGATTACCTGCGTGCAAGGAGACGATTCGATCAGGCGGTGGTGAACCAGATAGAATCCGAGCGGGCCATTGGCAGAGCCGGTAGCGGCGTCTTCAACGACTCCGGCTGCGGGCGCAAAGACGCGGCAGTGAGCGGTGTGGGCTTGATTGATGGTCTCTTGCGAAAAGGCCAATACGGTCTGTGCGCCGACTTCGTGGCTGATGCGTTCGACTTCACGGATATCAACTCTGATGTTCTGTATTGCTGAGAGGGAAGTGATCGGGACGATCAAAACGGTAACGCCGTTGTAGATTGCTTGTGCGGGGAGTTGGCTCCTTATCTCTGTAGGAGTGAGTCCGAATGCTTTGGCCAATCGCTCGACATCATTAAATGTCTTTCTGATCTCCGGCAACGGTTGGGTCATGATCGTCTGACCGGGCAGTCCATCATGGACGAGAACTTCGATGGATAACAACCCGACGCCGGTTTCGAGTCGTACAAGGGTTGCCGGTTGAGAAGTCGCTTTGAGCTTCTCTGAAACGATGACATAGGCCGTGCCGACAATCGGGTGTCCGGCAAATGGCAGTTCGGTTTCGGGAGTGAAGATGCGCACGGCGAAATCACCATCGGCTTTGGGCGGGAGCAAGAAGGTGGTCTCAGAGAAGTGCATCTCGCGTGCCAGCTTTTGCATGGTCTCGGAGTCAAGAGCCGAGCCCTCAAGGAAGACCGCCAATTGGTTGCCGCCGAAGCGGAGGTCGGTGAAGACGTCTGCGATGATAAAATTTACGCTTTCCACCCTGCTCTCCTTTTCAGAATATTGCCGATGCGTGCGATACCTTGTTCGATGGCTTCGGGTTTGGAGTTTGAGAAATTGAGTCGAATAAAATTATGACGCGGCTGTGAGGCGAAGAATGATTTGCCTGGAACAAAGGCAACCTTCTCGTTGAGTGCGTCCTGAAAGGCCAGTTCGCTGTCAATGGCTTCGGGCAATTCGACCCATATGAACATCCCGCCTTCCGGCTTAGTCCACCAAACCTCTTCAGGGAAATGATTGGCAATGGCTTCCAGCATTGTCGCGCAGCGTTGACGGTAGAGATGGCAAAGTCTGCCAATATGTCCGTCATAATCGAATGAACTGAGCAGTTGAGCTGCGGCGCGTTGTTGTAGGGTGCCGGTATGTAAATCAATGGCCTGTTTGATGGTGGTCATCTTGCGAATGATCGAAGGCGAGGCGGCCGCCCAGCCGATTCGCATGCCCGGACTGAGAGTCTTTGAGAAGGTGCTCAGATAGATCGTCCACCCGTCGGTATCCAGCGCAGCGAGGTGGGGCAACGCCTCACCTCGATAGCGAAGCTCGCCATAAGGGTCGTCTTCGAGAAGCGGAATCCGGTAACGGGTTGCGAGGCGAATCAGATGCTCTCTTCTGGCGAGAGAGAGGGTTGTTCCTTTTGGGTTGTGAAAGTTTGCCACCACATAGATCAATTTCGGTTTGTTGGTTTCGAGTACCTGTTCGAGAGCCTCGACGCACATCCCCTCTTCGTCGCTATCGACGGGGATGAAGTTGGCCTCGCAACTGCTGAAGGCTTGCAAGGCTGCGAGGTAAGAAGGGTTTTCGACTACCACCGCATCACCGGGATTGAGAAAGGCTTGCGCGACTAGGAAGATGCCCTGTTGCGAGCCGGAGGTGATGAGAATCTCTTGCGCCGAGGTGTCGATCTGTTGGCTGCGCATGCGGTCGGCGATCCATTCGCGCAGGGGCATCCATCCTTCTGTTGTGCTGTATTGCAGTGCAGCCTCTCCGGATGTTTCAAAGACGGACTGATAGGCGTGTGAGAATTCAGCTACGGGAAAGAGTTCGGGGGCGGGCAGACCACCGGCAAAAGAGATGATGTCGGGTCTTTCCGTAACTTTGAGAATTTCCCGTATGGCTGAAACGGTCATCTTCGAAGCGCGATTGGCAAATTCCGGTTCTGCCGTCTTGGTATTCATGGGTGATTCACTTTCGAGTTTTGGTCGGGGCTGAAGCATGGTTTCCTTTACACTAACGCCCTTAATTCTGGGGCGTGGGAGGAGCGGGGTTGACGCCGCTGTTTGGAGAGGCGCTCTTTAATTGTTGCGCCGAGGCGTTTGATGCCTTCTTCGATTAAAGCAGGCGGCTCTAATGTAAAGGCCAAACGCAGGTGATTGCGACGTGGCAAGGCAGCATAGAAGTGTTCTCCGGGGCTGAAGAGGACGCCTCGCTCCATCGCGTGAATGAGCAGTTCAGAGGCATTCAAGCGATCCGGAGTTTCGACCCAGATTGCCATGCCGCCGGAGGGCACTTGCCAACGACATTCGGAAGGGAAGTATCTTGTTAGGGCAGCGGCCATAGCATCGCGGCGGCGAGCATACTCTTTCTTTATCTTGCGCACATGTTTGGCCAGCAGGCCGTGTCGGGAAAATTCATAGATGGCGGCTTGAGTCAAGAGGCTAGCGTGCAGGTCAGAATTCTGTTTGGCGATGTGCAAGCGTTCAATGACGATGGGCGGAGCAGTGATCCAGCCGACGCGCAGTCCGGGGAAGCCAATCTTGGAGAAGCTGCTGATCGAGATAACGAGGTCGTGGCGGTCGAGGGCTTTCAGGGAAGGGAATGGAGCCCCGTCATAATGAAGGCCGTTATAGATATCGTCTTCAATCAAAGGAACGCTGTACTTGACGGCCAGCGCCAGCAGTTGGCGGCGAGCTTCAAGGCTAGTCGTTACGCCGGTCGGATTATGAAAGGTGGGAATCGTATAGATGAATTTTGGCCGACGCTGTTGCAGCATTCCTTCCAGCGAGGTCAAGTCCATGCCGCTGGTTCCCATTGGAACTGACGAGCAGCGGATGTGATGGTTAGCAAAGACGCTAAGGGCTCCCGGATAGGTAGGATTTTCGATAATGACTTCGTCACCGGGGCTGAGTAGGACTCTGGCCAGGAGGTCGAGTGATTGTTGGCAGCCATTAGTGATTAGTAATTGGTCGCGTTCTGAGGTTCTGCCTTCGAGCGCCAGTTGGGAGGCGAGGTAGTCGAGCAAGGGTTGATAGCCGCTACTGCTTCCGAGTTGAAGTAGGGCGCTGCCTTCGCGTCGTAAGACGCGGTCGACGGACTTGCGAAACTCTTCGACCGGAAAGAACTCTGCGGGTGGCAGAGCGTGGGCGAAGGAGTAGGTTGCATTGGCCTTGAGGGCGAAGAGCAAGCCGCTCAATCCATATTCTCGGTCGCCATCCGAAAGCAAGGGTTCCCAATTTAAAGAGGGGGAGAGGGGAGGCGCAGGCGCGACTTTGAATGAAGCGGCCTTCTGTTCTGCAAGCTGAGAAATAAAGGTGCCGCGTCCGATGAAGGATTGAATCAGCCCATCGGCTTCGAGGTCGGCATACGCGGTGGTGACGGTGTTGCGGTTGATGTGTAAGCGTTTGGCCAGTTCGCGATTGGGCGGCAAGCGGTCACCGCTCTTGAGCACGCCGCGGGCGATCAGTTCGCGCACCTGTTCGGCAATCTGCGCATAGAGAGGGATGCGACTTGTTCGGTCGAGAGCTAGTAGCACGAGTGCCTCCCCAAAATGGCATACTTACACCGACCAATAGTAATGAAATTTAGCGAAGTGTAAAGTGCCAATCTCGAGCCAATTGGACTAGGCCAATTCAACGGTTTTGAGCTTCCGTTTGGTTGACCGCAAGCGAAATGCAGCGCAAGCTGAGGAGGAGAGGAGAGCGGATGATTACTTGGAGACTCTTGATGGAGTATGACGGCACTCGGTATCGAGGTTGGCAGGAGCAGAAGCAGGTTCGGACGGTGGCCGGGGAAGTGCGGCGCGCTGCGGAGCGCTTTTTGCAGTCAGAGGTTGAAATTCAGGGGGCTGGTAGAACCGATGCCGGTGTTCATGCGATTGGGCAAGTTGCGCGAATGCGAAGCCATTATGACTGTAAAATCGGAGAATTTTGTCGAGGAGTAAACCAATTCTTGCCGGAGGATATTCACCTCCTTCGGGCGCAGAAGGTGGCGGGAAAATTCGATGCGCGGCGCGATGCGGAAGAACGATACTATCTCTATCAGATCTCGCAGCGGCGCACAGCCTTTGCGAAGCGGTATGTCTGGTGGGTGAAGGATGAACTGGATATCGAGAAGATGATGTTGGCGGCAGCGGCCATTGTTGGACGACATGATTTTGCTGCTTTCTGCGAAGCGGGTGAAGAGGAGAAGTCAACGCAGGTCGAGGTTGAGCGCACCGAAATTGGACTGGATGGAAGTTTGATTTTATTCAGAATTGGCGCATCCCATTTTTTATGGAAGATGGTGCGCCGATTGGTGGGGATGTTGGTGGAGGTGGGAAGAGGAAAGACCTCTGTAGCGGAGTTCGGGTCGCTATTACGGTTGAGAGGGCGTGATATCTCGGAGCGACGAGCCCGGGTAGCGGAAAAAACCGCGCCGCCTTCGGGGCTTTTCCTCGAACGGGTGGTCTACAGGGGGGAGGAGAGGCCACAGGAGTTGGCAGCCATCATTCCGGTTGGGGACTAATGGACTATTTGGCTGCCGGTTGAGTGTTGCGGGCTGCGCGATGGCGCAGGTATTCGATGAGGGCGGGAAGCAGCGAGATGAAGATGATGGCGAGAATGACGAGCGAGAAATTCTTCTTCACGAAGGGTAGGTTGCCGAAGAGGTAGCCGAGCAATAAGCATAGGCCCACCCAGATGATGCCGCCGGTGATGTTATAGAGGATGAAACGCCAGTAGGTCATGCTGCCAATGCCTGCGACAAATGGTGCAAAGGTGCGAATGATGGGGATGAAGCGGGCGATGATGATCGTTTTCCCCCCGTGTTTTTCATAAAAGGCCTGAGTCTGTTCGAGGTACTCTCGTTTGAAGAAGCGACTCTTACTAGAAAAGGCTTTCGGGCCGATGTAGGCGCCGATCCAATAATTGACCGTATCGCCGATGATGGCGGCAACGGTAAGCAGTAGGAAGAGGAGAAAGATATTGAGGGGACTATCGGTCAAAGCGGCTAGAGCGCCAGCGGCAAAGAGCAGGGAATCTCCGGGCAAGAAGGGGGTAACAACGAGTCCGGTTTCGCAAAAGATGATGGTAAAGAGGATGAGATATGTCCAAACGCCATAATCTTGGATGATCTC
This sequence comes from uncultured Clostridia bacterium, assembly GCA_964468725.1. Lineage (GTDB taxonomy): Bacteria > Acidobacteriota > Blastocatellia > UBA7656 > UBA7656 > CAYXVU01. The sequence continues at coordinate 22,645 of CAYXVU010000011.1, read as the reverse complement.
ATTGAGGTGGCGGTCAAGATGAAGGATGAGATCCATGAAGTAATTGATGAGTTCCATATTGATTCAGAGAGTCCAGCCGTGATGGCCGATGAGTTTGACAAATTGACAGGCTCCGAAGGCTTCCCGTACCAATCCGGTTCGGGTGCGAGTGATGCGCAGCAAAGTCTGTGATTTTTCTGTGCCGATGGGGGCTACGAGCCGCCCGCTGATGCGGAGTTGTTCGATCAGCGGAGGGGGGATTTGCGGTCCGCCTGCGGCGATGAGAATGGCATTGAAGGGGGCTTTTTCGCACCAGCCAAGGGTGCCGTCGAAGCAACCTATCGTAGCATTGTTGAAGCCGAGTTGAGTGAGGCGTTCCTGAGCTGAGGTTGCCAGTTGAGTGAGGCGTTCGACCGCATAGACCCGATGAGCTAAGGAGGCAAGGATGGCGGTTTGATAGCCTGACCCAGTGCCGATCTCAAGGATAGAGTCGGTTGGACTGATCTCCAACAACTGTGTCATAAGGGCAACCATGAAGGGTTGAGAGATGGTCTGCATCTGCCCGATGGGGAGGGCGTGATCGCCATAGGCGTTAGGGGCTAGGGCATCGGGTACGAAGAGGTGGCGGGGGATTTCCGCCATGGCGTTGAGCAAGCGCTGATCGGTTATCTGACGGGCTTGCAAAAGTTCGACCATCCGGCGGCGTTGCTTATGATACGCGCCTGCGTTCGGGATATGGGCGAAAGAGAGATTGGCGTTCATAAGACCGGCGGACTATTCCCAATGGGGAGACTGAAGCTCCTCTATAGCCTGGTAGTTTGTCAGGTCATTGCGCAGGGGGGTGATGGAGATCAAGCCCTGTCGAAGGGCCTCATAGTCTGTACCGGGTTCTTCGTTCCAGGTGAAAGCCTCTTCGCCGATCCAATAGTACTTTCGCTGTCTTGGGTCTGTGCCTTCGATGATAGTTGGTTTGATGATTTTGTTTCCCTGACGGGTGATACGGCTTCCTTTGATCTGTCCGGCAGGGATATTAACGTTAAGAGCTGTGCGAGGCGGCAATCCGTTGAGTAAGACTTTTTCGGCAACCCGTGCGGCAAAATCTGCAGCAGGGGAGAAATTAAAATTGGTTCGTTGCACGAGGCTGAAGGCGATGCCGGGCAGACCATAGATGATGGCTTCCATTGCTCCGGCGACGGTTCCTGAATAAGAGATGTCATCGCCGAGGTTGCCGCCTTTGTTGATGCCGGAGACGATAAGGTCGGGCGGCGAGGTTTTGAGAACCTGGTTCATGGCGATGGTAACGCAGTCGGTCGGGGTGCCGTCCACAGCGAAATGGTGCGGATCAATCTGTTGAATGCGCAGCGGGCGGGTTAAGGTGAGGGAGTGGGAGGCGGCGCTCATTTCGTAAGCTGGGGCGATGACGAAGACCTCAGCCAGCGGTCGGAGGGCATCAGCGAGTGCGAGGATGCCTTCGGAGTGAATTCCATCATCGTTGGTGACTAAAATTCTCGGCATAGAGGCGCGTCAAATGGACAGAGGGGATAGCTGTCTATATTGGGACATATTAAGTCGGGACGACTGGATTTGAACCAGCGACCTCTTCCACCCCAAGGAAGCGCGCTACCGGGCTGCGCCACGTCCCGAATTGATTCAGGTGACGGTTGGGAAGCCTGTCAACTTCGTTCAGCGGGTGATGCTAGCATCCGATTTTAGCAATGTCAATAAGTCCTCTAGCTCCCGTTTCAAGGTGCGGATGGCGAGGCGGCTTTCGGGAGTGTTTCCGGCGGCTTCGCCGTTATCGGGAGTTGGGGGAGAGACAGGGTTCGGGTCGCGAAGGCGGAGAGGGTCAGGGGTGGAAGGGGGTTCGGGTTCGGGTTGTGACATTGTTTGCGGTTGCGGAGGGATCTTGATTTTGGCGGTTGTGGGGCGCGACTCTTCGAGGAGTTTTTTGCGGGCACCGGCGATGGTGAACTTCTCTTCATAGAGAAGGTCACGAATGCGCATTACCATCTCCACATCCTTCTTGCGATATACGCGCTGTCCGGCGCGGTTTTTTTGCGGCGCCAGCATAGGGAACTCCGATTCCCAGTAACGGAGAACGTGGGGCTGAACCCGTATTAGTTCGCAGACCTCGCCGATTCGAAAGTAGAGCTTATCGGGGATGACTCTGGAGATTTCACCGGTTGCCATAACCAAACTCCCTGACTGTAAGAGTGGTGACCGACGGTGCGCGCAATGGCGACGTAGGTGACAAGATGTATGTTATGCATTTGAGAAATTGGTGTCAATGAAGTTCTTCAATCGTAAGTAGTTGCAAGAGGAAGGTTGGAGCAGTGGCTAAGGGGTGAGGAAGGCGTCGTGGAGAAGTTGAAGAGCCCTTTCGGCGTCCTGATTGCGAATGGCGCAACTGATGCGAATATCGGAAGTAGAGATCATTTTGATATTGATTCCGGCTTGGCCGAGGGTGGCGAATACTTTAGCGGCGACTTCGGAGCGTTCCATGAGTCCGAGACCGATAACGCTGACTTTGGCAATATCCTCGTCGACAAGGATGCCCTGCGCGCCGAGTTGAGAGGCGATCTCGTTAAGGGTGGATTGAGCGATGCTGAGATCGTCGCGACTGACGATGAAGGTGATGTCATTGACGGAATGGTCTTGATGGAAAGCTTGAATGATCATGTCGACGGCGATGTGACGCTCGGCGAGCGCTCCGAAGATGGCGGCGGCGACTCCCGGAGTGTCGGGGACTTTCAGGATTGCGAGTCGGGCTTGCCTGCGGTCTAAGCTTGTGCCGCTGACAGCTCTTGAGATTTCCATACTCTCTGCTCCTTTTAGAATGGTTCCCTGATTGGGAAGATTGAAGGTGTTGCGGACGCGGAGGGTTAAGTGGTGTTTGCGTGCCAACTCGACGGCTCGCGGATGGATGACTTGTGCGCCGACGCGCGCCATCTCCAACATTTCTTCGAAAGAGATGGTATCGAGTTGATGAGCGTTGTGAACGAGGTGCGGATCGGCTGTGAAGATGCCGTTGACATCCGTATAGATATCGCAGGTCTCGGCGCGGAGGGCGGCGGCAAGGGCGACGGCTGTGGTATCGGATCCGCCTCGACCGAGGGTCGTGATGTCACCATTCGGGGTGGTGCCTTGAAATCCTGCCGCGACGATGACATAGCCTTGATGGAGAGCCTGTTGGAGGCGGTCGGTCTGGATAGCGACGATGCGCGCGGCTGTATGGACATTTTCGGTGACGATCCCGAGCTGGGCTCCGGTCATCGAGAGGGCTTTTACGCCGAAATGTTGGAGCGCCATAGCGACGAGGGCTATAGAGATTTGTTCACCTGTGGCAAGGAGGGTTGCGAGTTCTCTGGGGGGAGGGGAAGGTGAGGTCTGTTGGCTCAATCGGAGAAGGAAATCGGTCGTTTCACCCATAGCAGAGACGACTGCGACAGTTGGTTGGGAAGCGGCAGCGGCGGCGATAATCGAGGCGACGTTTTTAATACGAGCTGTTGTTTTAACCGACGTGCCACCGAATTTTTGGACGATCATAAGGATTCTCGATGATTAGAAAGTTTGTAAGACAAGGCCGATGCTTTGGGTCGTCGTTTGGGCAGCGATCTCCGCTAAGGCGTTTTGTAGGGCGGTGGCTGAGGTTTGATGGGTAAGCAGAATGATGGTTGCCAAGCCATCCGCTTTGCCGCCACGTTGGATAAGGCTGTGAAGGTTAACCTGATGGTTGCCGAGGGCTAGCCCTATGTGGCCAATTACGCCGGGGGAGTCAGTCGTTTCCAAGCGGATGTAGAAGGTGCCTGTAGGAAGGGGGGCAGCCTGGTGGGGAGGGGGAGCCTGTTTGGGTTCGCTGATAGATGGAAGAAAGAAGCTTGAGAAGTCGGGAAGCCGCAGGGCTCCGGCTAAATTGATGAGGTCGCCGACGACTGCGCTTGCTGTGGGCATCTGTCCGGCTCCGGGGCCTTGTAGCATGATATCGCCGACGATGCTGCCGCGAATATAGATGGCATTGTTGGCTCCTTCGACGGCTGCGAGGGGATGGTGGAGCGGGACAAGCATGGGTTGAGCCTTGATATGGAGTTGGTCATTGGAGAGTTCGGCAATGCCGAGGGCTTTGATGCGGTAGCCAAACTCGTAAGCTAACTGAATGTCGAGTTCGGTGATTGCGGAGATTCCTTGCCGGATGACGGTTTCGAAAGGGACGAACTGCCCGAAGGCGAGAGTGGCGAGGATAGCGATTTTGTAGCTGAGGTCAAAGGCTTCGATATCATCGGTTGGGTCGGCTTCGGCGTAGCCTAAGGCTTGGGCTTTGCCTAGGGCTTGGGGGAAGGAGTCGCCCTCTTCCTCCATTGAGGTAAGGATAAAGTTCGTCGTTCCATTGAGAATACCGGCTACGCGGGTAATCTGATTAGCCAGCAAGCCTCGTTGCATTGTGGAGATGAGGGGGATGCCGCCGCCGACGGCGGCTTCATAAAGGATCGTCGTCTGATGTTCTCTAGCGAGGCGGAAGAGTTCCTTGCCATAAATGGCGATCAGTTTTTTATTAGCAGTGATGATATGTTTGCCGTTGCGGATGGCCTGTTGTAGCGCTTCGTAGATATGAGGGATGCCGCCAGCGACCTCGATTATCACTTCGATTTCAGGATCGTTTACCAGGGTATCGAGGTTAGGCGTAAGCGAAATTTGGGGGATTTGCAGGTCGCGAGCTTTTGAGGGGTCTTTGATGGCAATGGTTTTGATTTTGAAGCGAGGGTCAGCGACCAGGGTGGTGGTAACGCCCGTGCCGACCGTGCCGAGTCCGATAATTCCAATTACAGTTTGTATGTTTTTCATATTGGGTTTTTACTATTGGGAGGGAAAGGGTAACTGAAGGAAGAAATGGATTGCAACGCAAAAGACTGAAACTTTGACAAGCAAATGGGTGGCACATAGAATGGTGTGGCTTATGAAGAAAGGGAACCGACTTACAAAGGTGGTGACGCGTACGGGGGATAGAGGAGAGACCTCTTTGGTTGGAGGAGAGAGGGTGAGTAAGGCCTCGCTGCGGGTACAGGCTTATGGAGAGGTGGACGAACTAAACTCGGTTGTTGGTCTGGGGATTGCCAATTTAGGAGATAGCGAACTCGCTGTTCAATTGATGGAGATACAGAACCAGCTCTTTACGGTAGGCGCTGACCTTGCGAGCCCTCATGAGGTTGAGGTGCCGCGGACAACGGCAAAGATGGTGGAGAATATTGAGAGGATGATTGAGAGAGCTGAGGTGGGGTTGAAGCCTTTAAGAGAGTTTGTTCTGCCGGGAGGGAGCATAGGCGCAAGTTGGTTGCATTTGGCTCGTGCTGTAGCAAGAAGGGCAGAGAGGCGTTTTGTTGCGCTTGCCGAGAAAGAAGAGGTGAATTCGCAGATTGGGGTTTATTTGAATCGTCTTTCAGATCTCTTCTTTGTTTTAGCCAGGGTGGTCAATGAGCGGGTTCAGGTATCCGAGAAATTAGCCGACTTCAGTAAGCGGTAGGAATAGGAAAGGGAATATGGATTGGTTTAAGCGAAAGGTTCAACCGCAAACACCGAGTCCTAGCGAAGTTCGAAATGTAAAGACGGAAGGGCAATTTGCGAAATGTCCTGCTTGCGAGCAGCTATTACTGGTACGCGAGTATGAGACTGGATTGTTGGTTTGCCCAATCTGTGGGCACCATGGGCGGCTGAGCGCTGCGGAGCGATTGGCAATGATCTTTGACGACGGAGAGTGGGAGGCTGCCGGTGGCCATCTGGCTCCAACTGACCCCTTGGGGTTTTCGGATAGAAAAGGATATGTACAACGTTTGGCAGAGGCTCGGTTAGAGGCCAGCATAGAGGATGCGATAATTATAGGAGTAGGGAAGATTGGCGGTATCAGGAGTGTCGTCGGAAGTATGGAGCTAGCTTTCGTGGGAGGTTCACTAGGAAGCGTGGTTGGCGAGTCAATCGTTAGGGGGACGGAGATTGCGGTACGGGATCGGTCACCACTGGTTTTGGTTTCGGCATCAGGGGGAGCGAGGATGCAGGAAGGCGCTCTTTCATTGATGCAGATGGCAAAGATCTCTTCGGAACTGGCAAGATTGGACCGGATGGGTATCCCATTTATCTCCGTGCTAACTGATCCGACGACCGGCGGAGTGACGGCGAGTTATGCAATGTTGGGAGATATAAATATAGCGGAGCCGGGGGCTCTGATCGGGTTTGCCGGGCCGCGGGTGATTGAGCAGACGATACGCCAGAAGTTGCCTGCAGGTTTTCAAAGGTCAGAGTTTCTTTTAGCTCATGGAATGTTGGATTATGTAGTAAGCCGATCAGAGCTAAAGGATCTGCTAATCTCTTTGATTGGTTTTATGGTGAAGGGTGAAGAGTAAAGATGCAGAGCTGGTGATTAAAAGAATAAAGGGATTTGATCTGTGAATTATGTAGAGAGTGTCGCCTACCTGAATGGCCTCGGAAATGAATATAAGACTGCAAAGTTAGGATTAGAAACAATTCGTCTGCTGCTCGAAGAGATGGGGAATCCCGATGAGGCATTCAAATCTATAGTGATAGCCGGAACTAATGGTAAGGGTTCTGTGGCCGCGATGCTCGAATCGGTACTTCGTAAATCCGGATTTCGTGTTGGTTTGTATACTTCGCCGCATCTCATACGTATGGAGGAGCGAATCCGGGTGTTGGGAACGGATATAGCGGAAAATGACTTTGCGAGGTTAGTTAGCAAAGTACGGGAATTATCAGAAAGGTTGTGCATGGTCGGGCGGCTTGTGCATTTGCCGACCTTTTTTGAACAGATAACTGCAGTTGGGCTTGAGTATTTCAGGGAGCAAGAGGTCGAGTTGGCGGTTTTAGAGGTGGGGCTAGGGGGACGACTAGATGCGACCAACGCGGTCAAACAGTGTTTGTCCATTATTACTACAATTGCGCTTGATCATACAGAGATTCTCGGCGATTCGGTCTATAAGATTGCGGTAGAGAAGGGAGGAGTTATAAAGAGAGGCAGTCAAGTAGTGATCGGCCGTCAGGGACATTCGATTGCAGGTGATGTGTTAATGAGAAAATGCCTGACCGAGGAGGTATTACCGGTCTTTGCTAATGAGCCGCTGAAGGTCGAATTAGATGACGATGGAAGGGCTTGTTTTGATTATGAGAGTTCGGCGTTAGGAAGAGTCTATCAGAGGGTTCTGACCGGTTTGAGGGGGCGACATCAGGCTGCAAATGCGGCCTCTGTTATCGAAGCAGTGGAATGCTTAGAGAGATTGGGCTGGGAGTTGCCAAGAGATATGGTTTTGGCTGGATTGCGTGAGGTAGTCTGGCCAGGGCGATTAGAGTTGATAGAGGGACGAGTTCCTTTGCTGGTAGACAGTGCTCATAATGTTTCCGGGGCTCTGTCGCTGGTAGCCTACCTGAAGGAAGCATATGCCAATCGGAGAGTCGTATTTATCACCTCCTTTATGAAAGAGAAAGACTTTAGGGGGATGCTAGGGGTATTAAAGATGGTTGCCACAAGTATTTTTTATGTAGGTATGGAGGGTGAGCGTGCCCTCAGTGGAGATCATCTCGAAGAGGGAGAAATGTTACTTCGGGCTCCATCGCTTGCCAAAGCGATGGAATTGGCTATGCCGATAGCAGGGGAAGATGGGGTGATCTGTGTAGCGGGCTCACTAAGACTCGTAGGCGCGCTAAAGTCCGCATATCGATAGAGTCTGATAATGAAGATTATGTTTATTGATATATTGATTATTGATTAATGCCTAATTATTGAAAAGCACTCTTTCCCGTTAAGTGCTGCCCAAGAATAAGGGTATGAATCTCGTGAGTCCCTTCATAGGTATAAACGGACTCCAAGTTTGCCATATGCCTCATTATGGCATACTCAGACATTATTCCATTTGCTCCCAGTATTCCTCTACTCACACGCGCACAATCGAGTGCCATCGCAACATTATTCAATTTAGCAAGTGAAACCTGGTGCGGAAGAAGCTTACCTTGATCTTTTAGTTGGCCAAGCCGGAAGCAAACCAGCTGAGCTTTTGTTATCTCAACTGCCATATTGGCCAATTTACTTTGGGTTAATTGAAAAGAAGAGATAGGCTTACCAAACTGAATCCTCTCATTAGCGTATGTTAAAGCGATATGAAAGCACTTCATCGCAGCACCAATCGCTCCCCATGCAATGCCGTAACGAGCTTGTGTTAAGCAAGACAATGGCCCTTTGAGGCCGCTAACCCCTGGCAAAAGGTTTTCTTCCGGAACAAAACAGTCTGAAAAGAATAGCTCACCAGTAACTGATGCCCTTAGACTCAGTTTATTCTTTGTTTCGCGCGTAGTGAATCCAGCAGCCCCTTTTTCAATAACAAATCCCCTGATGCTATTTACCTCAGCTCCAGTCTTGGCCCAGACAATCGCAATATCAGCAATTGAGGCATTCGTAATCCAGGCTTTAGACCCATTGAGAACCCACCCATTCTGCACCTTCTCAGCTCTGGTTATCATATCCGCGGGGTTAGAGCCAAAGTTTGGCTCCGTTAAGCCAAAGCAACCAATAACCTCCCCCTTCGACATACTGGGTAAGTACTTCAGCCTTTGTTCCTCAGAACCGAATTGGTAAATGGGGAACATGCATAAAGCTCCCTGAACAGATGCAAAACTTCTGATTCCTGAGTCCCCTGCTTCAAGCTCCTGCATAATCAACCCATAGGCAATGTTATTTACGCCTGCGCAGTGATATTTCTCAGGCAAATTTGCACCCAACAGACCTAGTGAACCAAGCTTGAGAATCACTTCACGAGGGAACTTACCCAATTCAAAACACTCCGCGATAATAGGTTCAACCTCTTTGGTAACATACTCCCTAACCGAATCTCTCACCAGGCGATCCTCTTCAGAAAGGAGATCATCAAGCATATATAGATCAAGCATTTCCATCGTAACTCTCCTCTTTTAGCAATATCTCCCGAAAGTGCGAAATTGTAAGCTTCAAGCCCTCAGGCAAAGAAACCTTAGGAGTCCAACCCAAACACCTTTGGGCCCTTTCAATGCACGGCTTCCTAATTTTGGGATCATCCACAGGCAAGGGGCAGAATTCAATTTCGCTCTCTGTCTTAGTTAATGACTGAATAGTCAGAGCCAGATCATTTATTGTGAACTCCTTAGGATTTCCCAAGTTTATGGGAATATAAATATCCTCGTTATCAGACTCAAGCTTATATCGAATTAACCTGATAATGCCCTCAATTAAGTCATCAACATAACAAAAAGATCTTGTCTGCTCCCCGCTCCCATAAATAGTCAAGGGCTGGCCGGTTAACGCCTGAACAATTAGATTTGAAATTACCCGCCCGTCTGATGCTCTCATTCTTGGGCCGTAGGTGTTAAAAATTCTGATAATCCGCGTATCAACACCATGAACTCGGTGATAGGCCATTGTTATGGCTTCTGCAAATCTTTTCGCTTCATCATACACCCCCCTCGGCCCTATGGGATTCACATTTCCCCAGTACTCTTCTCGTTGCGGGTGAATCAACGGATCGCCGTATACCTCTGAAGTGGAGGCAAGCAAGAACCGCGCCCGATGGCTCTTTGCCAACCCTAACGCTTTATGCGTTCCTAGCGCTCCGACCTTCAAGGTCTGTATCGGGTATCGGAGATAGTCCACTGGGCTTGCGGGAGAGGCCATATGCACAACCCAATCCACAGGCTTTGCAATATAGATATAATCGGTTACGTCTTGCTTAATAAAGGTGAAGTTTGGATTACCAAAATTGGCTGACAGGTTGGCCAAATTCCCGGTTATGAGATTGTCCAGAACAACGACCTTATACCCCAATCTAAGAAGCGCATCGGTGAGATGCGAACCCAGAAACCCCGCTCCGCCTGTAATCAATACTTTCATGATTTGAATGAATTGAACTACCGTTTATAATAGAGCCTCTTGATAAAATCAAATCCATAAGGTAGAAAACATGCTGTGATGACCTTAAACTCAAAATCCCTTGCCATCCTCACGCTCTTCTCTCTCCTTCTCACCGCTTGCGATTCAACTACTCAAGAAGTCAAGAACGCGCTGGAGAAGAAGCTCATCCCACTAGGAGCGAAAGAGGTCATCATAGACAGTTTCATTCAATCCCCCGATAACCCCAATCTAGCTTACACAGCCGCCACCGTCGTTCACAATTTCGCTTCAAGAGATGGCAAAATCCAAAAAGAGCATAGCGGTTACCTTTTGGAGAAAGGGAGCGACGGCTGGGCAATTCGCAAACTCGTACAGTACACGAAAGATAGAGATGCCGCCCTCAGAATATTGGCTGGAGAGAAGATCTAGCACCTTCTTACCCCCCTCCCACTACGCCTCACTTCTCCGCTTTGGAGGTCTCCTCGCCATACTGCCTTCGATACATCTCCATCTCATGCCCAAAGCATGCCTGCCCAAGGTGGAAACTCCCGGTTCGATACATCCCGAAATACCCTGAATGCGGAATCATTGTATAAATATCTAAGCGGCCTCCCGTTGTGCCGCCATCAGACAAACCCTTCCCTCGCAGCCTCTCCAACCCAGATGCCACTCCAAACCCCGATTTTCGCAGCGACTGCGACTTCGAGGGATGTTTCCCTTCTAATTCCTCTTTCACTCCCATTTCACCCTCCCCCATACATTAGAGAGAGAGCAAGAGCATCCCAAATTCTTACTCTCTCCCTCATCCTCTCAACGAAAACCGACTCCGTAAACTCGGCTACAGAGCGTACCTCCCTGCTTCAATCAGTACGTCGGCAATCTTACGCCGCCCCCCTATCGTATCCACAGGCGCAGTCTTCGCAAAACGCTTTAAGACCATGAGCATCTGTCGCAACTCATCGCCTTCAAACATGGTAGCTAGCGCAGCCTTCCCTTTCCCTTCAATCCGCTGCATAGACTCGCAGGCGAAGACCCGTACAGCCTCTATCTGCCCCTCACACGATTCCGGTCCTCGAATCGCTAACAGCTTTTCGGTTCGCAAGATCGCACTCTCAATCCCATAGACATCAATCAGAATATCACTAGCACAGGCCAGAACCTCCTGCTGTTCCTGCAACTTCTCTTTGTATCTCTGCGCCGCCGCGCCCAAAATCGCCACGGCGATCTTCTTTGCCCCTCGCAAAGCGTTTCGCTCAACAACAAATTGCCCCTCCTGCCCCTCCTCTGCAAGCTGCGGCTGCAGAACTTCGTCCCTGAGTTTCATAGCCTCTTGAAAGAGACCATACTCCCCCTTTACGGCGCGCTTCACCAATTGACCAGCAATGATCAGGCGATTAATCTCATTCGTTCCTTCATAGATACGGCTGATTCGCGCGTCCCTGTAGGCACGCTCAACCGGATAATCTTTCGAATATCCATTGCCCCCAAAAACCTGCACCGCCTCATCCGCACAGTAAGCAAGAATCTCGCTGCCAAAGACCTTCATGATTGAACACTCGACTGCGTAGGCTTCTATCGCCTTGAGGGCCTGCTTCGGCTGGTCACGATCAATGGTTCCCATCGCCGACTCAATCATCCCAACAGTCCGATACATCATGCACTCCGCCACATATGCCAGTACCGCCATCTCTGCCAATTTATGCTTAATCAATCCAAAGGTAGCAATCGGCACACCGAATTGAACCCTCTGCCTGGCATATTCCGTGGCGACCGTCGCCAGGCGCTTTGACCCGGCTATTGAGCTTACCCCCAACTTCAAACGCCCGATGTTCAAGATGTTGAAAGCAATCAGGTGCCCTTTGCCAATCTCACCCAATACATTCTCAACCGGCACCTGCGCCTCTTCAAGATTCACCGCACAAGTAGATGACCCGTGCAGCCCCATCTTATGTTCCTCTGGAGCAATGCCCACCCCAGGAAAACCTTTCTCAACAATGAAGGCAGTAAACTTCTCACCATCCACCTTCGCAAAGACAATGAAGACATCTGCAAATCCGGCATTGGTAATCCACATCTTCTGACCCGATAGAGTATAGAACTTCCCATCCTCCGAAAGTACGGCCTTCGTCTTTGCCCCCAAAGCGTCAGACCCCGACCCGGACTCTGTCAACGCATAGGCTCCGATCAATTCCGCCGTCGCCAGTCGCGGCAGATATCTGTGCTTCTGCTCTTCATTGCCAAAATAGACAATCGGCAACGTGCCAATCGTCGTGTGCGCGCCAATGGAACCGCTAAATGAGGCTTGCGCAGACATCTGCTCAGAAGCCACCAAGGAACTCAACAGATCAAGTCCGGCTCCGCCATATTGCTCGGGAATGTCAATGGCCAGCAATCCTAACGCTCCGGCCTTCTGAAGCAATTCCCGGGTCAACTGAAAGTCTTTTGTCTCAATCTCCGCATCTCTCGGCAGAATCTCTTTCTCCGTAAATTCCCGCGCCGTCTGCCCGATCAACTGATGCTCATCGCTTAAGTCCTCAGGCGTAAAGATCTCCCCTGCCTGATGATCCTCAAGCAAAAAGCTGCCCCCTTGCAAAACTCGTCTCTTCTCGGCATAGCTGGTCATAGCCATTCTCCTTCCTTTCTAACCAGATAACATTTTCCTCACCTTATTTCACTAATTCAAAAATCCCCGCGGCGCCCATTCCACCGCCAACACACATGGTCACCATTCCGTACCGCTGATCCCGCCTACGCATTTCGGATAATAAGGTGGCAGTCAGTTTCGCGCCGTTACAACCGAGCGGATGACCGAGCGCAATCGCTCCACCATTGACGTTCGTTTTCTCCAAATCCAACCCTACCTCACGCACAACCGCCAAGGTCTGCGCTGCAAAGGCTTCGTTCAACTCAATCAACCCAATATCCTGCAATTTCAAATTCGCCATGCGCAACGCTTTGGGAATAGCCATAACCGGACCAATCCCCATGCGCTCAGGAGCCACGCCTGCCGTAGCATAGGCAATCAGGCGGGCAAGGGGCTGTGCTCCAATCTCTTGCGCCCGATCTTCCGACATCACCACCGCTGCTGCCGCCCCATCTGAAGTCTGTGAAGAGTTGCCCGCTGTTACGCTGCCCCGCCATTGAAAGACCGGTCGCAACTTTCCTAATGCATCCATAGACGTATCGGTTCGTGGCCCTTCATCCGTATCAAAGACTCTCTCTTTCCGAACGCGCTTCCCATTAACAATCTCAACACCCGTAAGGCTCAGCGGCACGATCTCATCTCTGAATCGTCCGGCGGCAATCGCTTCGCTGGCTCGTCGGTGGCTTTCACAAGAATAGGCATCGGCATCCTCTCTCGATATCGTAAACTCCTCAGCAAGATTCTCGGCTGTCAGCCCCATATTCAAATAATAATCCGGCCAACTATCGACAATCTTCGGACTAGGCGAAAGATGATGCCCTCCCATGGGAATGCGACTCATCGTCTCAACTCCCCCGGCAACAATGCAGTCTGCCCACCCGCTTCGTATGCGCTCCGCCGCAAAGGCTATGGCCTGCAAACCCGAAGAACAGAAACGATTGATCGTCACAGCCGATACCTCTTTAGGCAATCCAGCCAACCAGGCAGACTGTCGCGCCACATTCATCCCCTGTTCAGCTTCGGGCGTCGCACACCCCATAATCACATCCTCAATCATCTCCTCTGAAAGACCCGAAGTTCGCTCCACTGCGGCCTTGATAACCGCTGCTGCCATCTCATCTGCTCGGACATCCTTCAGCCCCCCCTTCGGGGCTTTCCCTACCGCCGTTCGACACGCCGAAACGATTACCGCATCTCTCATTGCCTCACCTCATCGTTGCTTCTGCAGAATTTCTCCTCATTCAATATTCAATGCGCTTTCGCCTTCTGTCTACAGACTACAGACTTCGGATCGCCTTAATTCCGAAGCGGCTTGCCCGTCTTTAACATATGCAACATTCGCTCTTGCGTCCGCCGCTCGCCGCAGAGCGATACAAAGGCCTCCCGCTCCAATCCCAACAAATACTCTTCCGTAACCATGGTCTTACGACTGACATCCCCTCCGGTGAAGACAAAAGCCAGCTTCGATGCAACCTGCGCGTCATACTCACTGATGAATCCGCCACGCTTCATCAGATGAATTCCCATCTTGAGCATCGCAAGTCCTTCCGCACCAAGTACCGCAATCTCCTGATTCGAATGCGCGGCCACGCTCTCTTCTTTTGCCATTTGCAGAGCAACTTGCTTCGCCTCTCCCAATACCCTATCGCGATTCATGCAGATGCTGTCTTTCTCTGCCAAAAATCCCATTTCCCTTGCTTCGACACCCGAGGTTGAAACTTTTGCCATCGCAACCATCTCAAAAGCCCTCCTCACTCGCGGGAACAAGTCCTCATCCGGCAACGCACCCTTGATCGCTCGTCGCAATAGCTCTTTTACCCCGCCACCGCCAGGTATCAGACCCACTCCCACCTCTACCAATCCCAAATAAGACTCAGCGGCTGCCTGAATCTTCTTTCCATGCATCGCAACTTCGCATCCCCCTCCCAACGCCATTCCCTGTACCGCAACAACCACAGGCTTGGACGCACAGCGAAGACGCTGATTTGCGCTTTGAAATTGCCGAACAGACAATTCGATCTCTTCCCATTCACCTTCTTGAGCCGCCATCAAGACCATTGCCAGATTAGCGCCGACCGAAAAATTTTCCGCTTCATTGCCTACGACCAATGCCAAAAAGTTCTTCTCCAATTCCGTCACTGCCTGATTCATCATAGCGATGGTATCGCCACCTATGGCATTCATCTTGGAATGGAACTCAAGCCCTAAGACGCCATCTCCGAGATCGAGAAGCGAAGCCGCCCCGTTCTTTCGGATAACCCCTGTCCGCTCTTTAAGCGATTTCAGAATCAGAATGCCTTCCGCTTCCGGTACCTCTTCGTATTGTCCGCTGTCTATATCAAAATATGTAACCCTTCCCTCTTGTCGCTCATAAAAACTTTTATTCCCTCTCGAAAGAAGTCGGTCAACCACACCTGGAACCTCCGCCCCTTCGGCTGTCAATTTAGCCACCGAGCGCTCAACCCCTATCGCGTCCCATAAATCGAAGATACCAAACTCATAGCCGAACCCCCACCGCACCGCCCGATCAATGGTAAAAATCTCATCACTAACCTCCGGAATCCGATTGGCCGCATAGATCAAGCCTTGCGAAATGCTCTTCCAGAGATATTCCCCAACTCGATCTGATCCATAGATGAGAGTCCGTATCCGTTCTGCCGTATCCTCAACCGATTTTGCCGCATCAAGCGACGGAAACCGAACCTTTTGAAGAGGTCGGTATTCCATCTTCTCCCAATCTAGAACAAAAGGAGCGGCCTCCCCCCCCTCCCCCTTCTGTTTATAATAGAATCCCTTCCCTGCCTTATTACCGAGCCAACCTCGCGCCACCATTTCCCGAAAGAACGGAGGAGCCTGCAAAACCTCCCGCTTTTCATCTTCCGGCACTGCTTCATAAAGATTATCAGCGACCAACAACGCCGTATCGAGCCCAACCAGATCCGCCGTGCGGAAGGTGGCAGACCGAGGGCGTCCAATTATAGTTCCCGTCAGGGAATCAATCTCTTCTATGGAATACCCCCCTTCGACCATCAATCGCATAGAATTGAGAGAGGAAAAGGTAGCAATTCGGTTCGCAATAAAATTAGGAGAGTCTTTCGCAATCACAACCCCTTTGCCAAGCCGTCGATCAAGAAATTCAACCATTGATTGCGTAACTGTCGGCAGAGTCTCCTCCGTTGGTATCACCTCAACCAGTTTCAGATACCTCGGCGGATTAAAAAAGTGCGTGCCAAGAAAGCTATTCTTAAAACCAGCGCTTCTCCCTTCAGAAAGCAGAGAAAGTCGTAACCCCGATGTGTTACTGCTCACAATGGCCGATGGCTTACGAAATAGCTCAACTTTTTCATATAATTCGCGCTTCACTTCGAGCTTCTCAACCACCGCTTCAATAATCCAATCCGCCTCCCCAACCTCTCTCAAATTATCTTGAAAATTCCCTGTCGTTATCAGACTCAGACTGGTTATCGAAAAAAGTGGGGAGGGGCGCAGGCTCTTTAATCGCGCCACTCCCTCATCAGCGATGCGGTTGCGCGCCATTTGCCCTTCAGCCTGCTCGCAAGGAATATCGAGCAATAATACTTCGATCCCCCCATTAGCCAAATGAGCTGCAATTTGCGCCCCCATTGTGCCCGCTCCTAAGACTGCTGCTTTGCGAATTCGAGTACCCAAAATCCCCTCCCCTTTCCACTCGGACTCCTAAACCAGACTCAATTGCTCTTTGGAAAGATAAAGCCCCTCAATCACCTCTCCATACCGACTCTCGATGAAGGCGCGCCGAGGCTTTAACGTCGGCGTCAATTCCCCGCTCTCGACGGATAACTCCTCAGTCAATAACGCCACGCGCTTCACCCGCTCGTAACCTGATAACCCTTCGGTGTGTTTGTCAACCTGCCGCTGAATCAACTCACCAATCCGCGGATGAGTTCGTAATTCCTCGACACAGCTAATTCCCAATCCTTTATGGGCAGCATAACTTCGGACTAGATCCCAATTCGGGACAATCAGCGCCACTGCATACTTCCGCGCCTCCCCGATCACTACGACCTGTGAGACAAAACGGCTAGCTTTAATTAGGGATTCAATCTTTTGGGGCGCGATATACTTTCCACCGCTCGTCTTAATCAACTCCTTTTTCCTATCAGTGATATACAGAAAGCCATTCGCATCCAAATAACCGATATCTCCGGTGCGGAACCATCCGTCTGCGGTAGAGGCCTCTCGATTCTCCGCTTCACGATTGTAATACCCTTGCATGACGGATTCGCCTCGCACTTCAATCTCTCCATCTTCCGCCAGTCTTACCTCAACTCCGCCGATCACCGGCCCGACCGAGCCAATGCGGTTGCGCCCTTCCTGATTACAAGAGATTGAAGGGGAAGTCTC
This sequence comes from uncultured Clostridia bacterium, assembly GCA_964468725.1. Taxonomy (GTDB): domain Bacteria; phylum Acidobacteriota; class Blastocatellia; order UBA7656; family UBA7656; genus CAYXVU01. Next base: position 5,729 of record CAYXVU010000011.1, on the reverse strand, counting down.
TGTCAATCCGTAGCCTTGCAAAATCACCAGCCCCGCACCTGCAAAAAAGTATGCCACCTCAGGCGCTAAGGCTGCCCCTCCCGAAATAAAGAGCCGTATTCGCCCACCTAATGCCGCTCGCACCGAACGAAAAACCAGCCGGTTCGCCACTCCGTACTGCAGCCGTAAACCCAAACCAACCCTTTGCCCTTTGTCCCGCGCTTCCGCCCACTCTCTTCCGACCCCCAATGCCCAAAGAAAGAGTTGTCTTCTCGGAAAGCCACTCCCCAACCCGCGCTCCAATATCCGGGCATAGATCTTCTCAAACATTCTCGGCACGATCTTCATCACCGTTGGCCGAACCTCGGACAGATTGGCTGCAACCCTGTCAATGCTCTCGGCATAGGCGAAAACCGTTCCTGCGTGCATATAAAGATACCAGGCAGCGCGCTCAAAGATGTGCGAGAATGGCAGATAGGTCAGCGCCTCATCGCGCCTCCCTGCCAATTCCAGCCACTCATAGATATTCAAAACATTCGCCGTGAGATTGCGGTGCGATAGCATTACCCCTTTCGGCTCTCCGGTCGTGCCCGATGTATAGATCAACGTCGCCAGTCGTTCCGGCTCAATCGCTTGCCATAGCCCGTCATAGAGGCCGGGCTGCTCGCCATATAATTTTCTTCCTTCCTCGACAATCGTCTCAACAGCCAGCACCTCTCGGTCGGAGGCATCAGTCTTTTCGCCATCAAAACAGATAATCTGTTCTAAGCAGCCCACCCGGTCACGCAACTCCCGCGCTGCCTCCCGGAAGGCAGCCGATACGAAGATCACCGACGTTCCCGCATCGGCTAAGATAAATTCGATCTGTCCCGCCGCTTGCGTTGCATAGATCGGTACGTCCACCGCTCCCAATACCAAGATGGCCAGATCAGCCAGATTCCACTCCGGACGATTCTCCGACCAAATGGCTACCCGATCCCCTCTCTTCACCCCTAACCGATGAAGGCCGAGAGCCAACTCGCGCACCCTGCGCGCGACCTCGCCATAACGCAGCGTATGCCACACGCCTGCCTTCTTGAAGCGCAAAAATGCATCCTCTCGATAGCTCTCAACTGCCCTGTGAAAGAGGGCAGGAATCGTTTTGGGTTCCCGCGCCATGACTCGGTTTCGCCCCTCACTTCCCTGCGGTCACGCCCTGAAGGAAGACCTCAATTACGGTTTCGGCTGTTGACAGCAGACTATAGCGCTTGCGGCTCAACACCCAATTGGTCGCCATCTCATCAAGCGCCCCGAAGAGAATCTTGGCAACGATCTGCGAATTCAAACTTCGTCGAAATACCCCCGCACCTTGCCCCTCTTCGATAACACCGCGAATCAATTCGAGATATTCGGTAACCTTGGTTGCCGAGAATTGCTCCATGAATTTGGTTGATGAACGAAACTCTACCTGAAAGACAATCGCGAGATCGCGGTCTTTTCCCAAGCCTTCCAGATGCGCGTAGACGATTCGTCGCAATTTCTCAATTGGGTCTGTGACCTCTGCCAGACGTGACCGCCCTTTGGCCAACGCTTCTTCCATGTAATGATTGAAGATCGAAACCAAAATGTCGTCTTTATTCTTAAAATAGAGATAGACTGTGCCATCGGCCACTCCTGCCTCTTTGGCTACATCCGCAACTTTGGAATTGAAATAGCCGCTACCGGCAAAGACCTTGATCGCCGCTCGCAAAATGGCTTCCGCCTTGCCACCGGCCTTCTCTTTGTTGAGGGTAGCTTTTTTCGCTGACATTCGTTCCTTCGCTTAATCTTCTTTGTGAATGAATACTCATTCATTTTGTACGATAGAAGGCGCTTTGCATGCAAGCCGAATCCGCCGCAGGCCAATGATCCGCACCCTATTGCCACTTTTTTCCCCCTCTGCCATCATGGCCTTGCCATGAAAAAATCGCGGCAAGATGCCGACCGGCAAGCTGAAAAAGAGCTCAGATCCCGATTGCAAAAGAGCCTTCCCGATGCGGACGATTCGCCGCTCGAATCGCTCCCCAAAGCGCTCTTCTCACTCCCTTATGACCGCATCGCACTGGCGACAGACCTCTCCGTCATGCTGGCCGCAACCAACCCGCGCGCAGCCATCGAACTGCTGCGCGCCATGCCGGAAGTCTCTCGCCTCACCGACAGTTCCGACCTACGCGTCTGGGGAGAGACTGCCAAACGTCTCGCCTCAACCAGCGCCGACAGCGCCATCGAGTGGATTCGCTCTACGGCTGCTATCCTCCAAGCCCTACCTCTCGAACTCCGTGGCCACCTCCTCAAATTAGCCAATAAACAATCGGCGCTCTCCGCTCATACAGCTTTAGAGGGCTTTCAGTCGGCTCCCGACATCATCCGAACTCTCGACGACCCGGCTACAGTTGCTAAAATTTTGACCATCTGTTTAGAACTTGCGCGCCATTCGGTGAAGCACAGCAATGATCTGCTCCAAGCCTCGGTTCGCGTTATTTCTGCTATCAAAGCTAAACAGCAGCCCGCCCTGCTTGCCCAAACGCTCTCTCTTACCGCCGCTTTCGCCTTTCGCTCCGGCGGCACGGCTGCCGAATTCTTCGCAGAATTGCCGAACTTCATCGGCCAAGCCGCGCCCGAAGCGCTTACGAAACTCTTTCACTTCACCGAAGAGTATCTTGAGCGTTCGGGCGGCGTAGCGTTGCAATACTTCAAAGCCGCCGGTTGTGTGCTCGATATTGCCGGAGTCAACTCCTTCGAAAAATGGACGGCTCTAGCGCGTCGCGTATCCTTGCAAGGAAATGCCGCCAGCTATCACTTTCTCAAAGCCAGCCCGCAGATCATCAATGATCTTGCGGCTCGCGCGGGTCGCCAACGCCGCGCCGTTGTCGTCGCAGCCGTCATTCAAGTCGTCGAAGAGATTGCCGAACACAACAACCAGGCGGCCGTCGAATGTTTCAAATCAAGCCCCCTCGCTCTCAGCGCCGCCACCCTCGCACAATTTCGAGATTGGGCGCTGCGCGGCATCGAAAATCCCCAGGATAGTGCGCGTCGCCTGCAGGCTTATTACAGCCTCGAATCGAAGGCCAGTCAGGAAGCTCTTCTGAAAATCGAAGGCGGCCTCACTCTCGATGCCATAGCACAGACCCTGCGCCTCTATGTGGAGGGGCTGACCGGTCGCTCTCTCCATATTGCTTCTCTAGCCGCGATCCCCGATGAGGCAAAGATTGGCGACGGCAAAACCATCTATCTGCCCGCTGTGGTCTCCGAGTTCGAAAATGAAGAGGAGAACTTCCGCCTCTTCAAAGTCCTCGCCGCCCACGCGGCAGGGCAGATCGAGTTTCTGACCTATGCGGCCAATACGCCTGACCTGCTGGCTGCTCATCAACACCTACACTCTATCTTTACTTCGCCTTTGCTGGCAGACCGAACAGATGAACGTAAGAAGACGAAAAAGTCCGCTGAAAAAGAGGTAGATTTCCTCCTCGCGCTCACTGAATTTCCGAACTTCGATCTGGCGATCCGCCTGTTTACAACGATTGAAAACGGTCGCATTGACTTTCTCCTTCGCCGCACCTATCGCGGCATCCGCCGCGACCTCGACTTCGTACGCCTGCGGTTGCGTGAGAGACGCCCAGACATCACGCGCCTTCCGGCAAACCTGCTGCCTTTTGAAATCCTCTTCCAGATTGCCATCTGCGGCGGGGCCACAACAGAAACCCGCAGCCTTTACCCGACGCTAGTGCGCGATCTCGAAAAGATCCTTTTCGACAACGTCCTGCATGAAGAGGCAACTGTCGCCGACTCCCTCGTCGCCACACAAAAGGTCTACTCTCTCTTCGTCGAAGAGCCGCAACCCTCAGAGGCTGCCAACCAAGAGAATCGAGAGGAAACGGAAGCAGGAGAGAACCCAAATGACCAATCCGCCGGTGCTGACCCAATGGCTGACCCCGAGCAACAACTCACCCCGCGCGAAGACCCGTTAAGTTATTGGTCACCGGTGCAAAACCAGACGCTTGATGCCGATTCAGACCTGCTCAGCCGCTTCAATCAATTTGAGGCCACTGAACAAGACCTTGAAAAAGGCGACCGCGCCTTCTATTACGATGAATGGGACAGAGAACTTGCCGATTACCGCCGCCGCTGGTGTCGGGTCATTGAACGGACAACTTCTCGCGGGTCAGCGAGCTTTGTTGAACTCGTTCGCAGTCGCTACAGCGGTGTGATCTCTTCCGTGCGCCATCAGTTTCAACTCCTGCGACCGGAAAACCTGCGACGTATTCGCGGCGAGATTGACGGCGAAGATTATGACCTGCAAGCCGTCATCGATTACGCACTCGACAAGCGCAGCAGCGGACGAATCGATGATCGCCTGTACACCCGAAAACTACGGCGCGAACGCGATGTTGCCGTCTCGTTTCTTCTCGATATGTCCTCTTCCACTGCGCGTACCATCAGCCGCGACCCGAATAAGCCCTACACGCAGCCCGGGCAGCGCATTATTGATATTGAGAAGGAGGGGTTGGTCTTAATGAGCGAAGCCCTCGAGTCGGTCGGCGACCGCTACGCCATTCAAGGCTTCACCAGCGAAGGGCGTAAAAATGTGAAGTTTTATATCATCAAAGACTTTTCGGAATCTTACTCTAGCGAAATCGAACGGCGCATTGGCGGCATCACCTATCAGAACAATACCCGACTTGGCGCAGCCATTCGCCATGCCAGTATGCGCCTATCCCATCAAGACGCGCGAACCAAACTGCTAATCATTCTCTCCGATGGTCGCCCTTATGATCACGACTATGGCGATAGCCGCTATGCCCGCGAAGATACCCGTATTGCCTTGCGGCAAGCCCGCCAGCAATTCATCACGCCGTTCTGTATCACGATTGACCGCGAATCCGAAGAACAACTGCGCGATCTCTATGGCGAAGTCGGCTACACGATTATTGATAATGTATTGAGTTTGCCGGAACGACTGCCCGGCATCTATTCTCGTTTGACTACCTGAAGGCGAGGGGTTCACTCATAACGCAAGCACTCAATGGGATCGAGCCGCGATGCTTTGCGCGCCGGCCATACGCCGAAGATTAAACCGATAGCGACCGATACCGCCAACCCTGTACCCACAGCCCAAAGCGGGATCGAAGTCGGCAGATCGGGAACCAACATCGCAAGCACCTGCCCAACCATTACGGCAAACAGCACGCCGAGCAGTCCGCCGAGAAACGTCAACGTCATCGCTTCAAATAGAAATTGGCGGACAATATCGCCACGCTTCGCGCCGATGGCCTTGCGGATGCCGATCTCTTGCGTGCGCTCGGTGACGCTCACCAACATGATGTTCATCACGCCAATGCCGCCCACCAACAGGCCCACTCCCGACAAGGCAATGGCGACCAATCCGAGCGCTCCCGTGATACTGTCGAACTGTTCAATAATCCGATCTGCCGTGCTGAGATCGAAATTGTTTGGCTCGTCATACCGCACGCCGCGTCGACGACGCAAAATCTCTTCAATCTGATCGAGCGCTTGTCTCAAGTGCCCGCTCTTGGCGCGCGATAGAATCATCATAAACTCGCTTTGCGGCGAAATCTTGCGCAGCGTGCGAAAGGGGATGTAGATATTATTGTCATCAAAAGATTCGCCCAGAAAACTGGTCTTCTTCTTATCCAAAACGCCGATGATCTCGTATGCTTTCCCCCCCATAATGACCTGCGTGCCAATCGCCGAGGATTGGTGCGGGAAGAGGG
>CAYXVU010000010.1:0-52111 GCA_964468725.1 uncultured Clostridia bacterium | reverse complement strand
TTCGGGCGCTTGAAGCAGGGGGTGACCTTCCAACAGGCGGAAGCGGAGTTGGTGCAAATGGCTGCCAACCTCGAACAGCAATATCCGCAGTACAGCCGCGATACGACGGCTTATCTTGTCCCTGCTGATGAACAGATTGTTGGGCTTGAGGTGCGGCGCGCCTTGTGGGTGTTGTTAGGAGCAGTCGGCTTTCTCTTGTTGATCGCCTGCGCCAACGTAACGAACCTCTTTTTGGTGCGCGCCAATATCCGACAGAGGGAGCTTGCCTTGCGCGTTGCATTGGGCGCAGGCCGATGGCGCATTGCCCGTCACTTGTTGACGGAGAGCGGCTTGCTGGTCTTGCTCTCCGGCGGGATAGGCCTGCTGGTGACGGCTTGGGGGCTGAGCGCCATTCAGTACTACGGCGCAGAACAACTACCGCGACTCAATGAGGTGTGCATCAATCTGCCGGTGCTGATTTTTACGCTGGCCGTGTCCGTCTTGACCGCTCTGCTGGTCAGCCTGCTGCCGGTTCTTAAAGCGGCGCGCCCAGACCTCAACGAAGTGTTGAAAGCGGGCGCGAAGACGGCCACCAGCAGCAGCGGTCTGCGCTGGTGGCGCGATGCTTTGGTCGTCGTCGAGGTCGCATTAGGCTTAGTGCTGCTCATCGGCGCGGGGTTGATGATGCACAGTTTCGGGCGCTTGGTGAATGTCAATCCGGGCTTCGACCCCGAAAATGTCTTGACCGGGCGCATCAGCCTGACCCGCGCCGCTTATGCCGACAGCAACGAGCGGGTGCGCTATGTCAACCAGACCCTCGACCGGCTGAAGGCTTTGCCCGGAGTCGAAAGCGCGGCCTTCATCGCACCAATGCCATTTAGCGGCGGCAATGTGGGCGGCGATTTTCGCATTGATGAACACCCGCGACCCGAACCTGGCAAAGAGCCGGTCGCCAGCGTTCGCAGCGTCACCCCGGATTACTTTCAGGCAATTCGGATTCCCCTACGCAGTGGCCGCTATTTCACCGAACAAGATCGCCGGGGCGGTATGGGCGCAGCTATCATCAATGAAGCATTGGCGGCGGCTTACTTTCCCGATGAAGACCCGGTGGGCAAACATATTTCGAAGATTGGAGCAAATCAAAATGATGGCGACCCGGAGCGATGGGAGATCGTTGGTATTGTCGGCAATGTCCATCACAGCCGGTTGACCCGTCCGGCAGCGCCCGAAATCTATCTGCCGTTTCAGCAAAACAGTTGGAGTTGGGGCAACTTCTTTCTGCGGACGACCACCGATCCGACCGCTCTGACTCGCAGCTTCACCGACTCCATTCGCGCGGTTGATAAGAGCGTGCCGATCACCAATGTCCAGCCGCTGACCCAAGCCATCGCCAATACGCTGGCGCAGACGCGATTCTATACCCTGCTCTTCGCCGTGTTCGGGGTGACCGGCGTGGTGCTGACCTTGACCGGCATCTATGGCGTCATCTCCTATACCGTTTCTCAGCAAACGCAGGAGATCGGCATTCGTATGGCGCTCGGAGCGCAGACCCGCGATGTCTTGAAACTCATCATGGGACAAGGGTTGGTGCTGACCTTGATTGGCATTGTACTCGGCCTGTTCGGTGCGATGGGGCTGACCCGCCTGTTAGAGACGCTGCTCTTCGGCGTCAGCGCGACCGACCCCATGACCTTCACGGGAGTCGCAGCCCTGCTGATACTGGTGGCGCTGGCCGCCTGTTACATTCCGGCGCGGCGGGCAACGAAAGTAGATCCGCTGGAGGCGCTGCGCTACGAATAATTCTGCTGTCCGTCGTCCATTGTCAGTGGTTAGCGGTGTGCGCCGAACGGGCGCGATCTTCTTGCCATCGCCAGCAACAGACAACGAACAAAGGGAAAATTTATGAATACACTTTGGCAAGATGTGCGATACGGTTTTCGCTTGATGTTCAAACAGCCCGCTTTCACGCTAGTTGCCGTCATCACCTTGGCGTTAGGGATTGGAGCCAATAGCGTGATCTTCAGCGCGGTAAGCGCCTTCGTCTTGCGCCCGCTGTCCGGCGCAGGCGACCCCGACCGCCTGGTGATGCCATTCGAAGTGAACAAGAATGGCGAGCGCGATGAAAATTTCTCCTACCTCGATTATGTCGAATACCGCGATCAGAATCAGACCTTCGACGGCTTGGCGACCCAAACCATGATACGCGCCGTGCTCGGTACAAACGAACAAAACGATGTGATTTGGGGCGAGATCGTCAGCGGCAACTTCTTCGAAGTCTTACAGGTACGCCCGCTGATCGGGCGCACCTTCCTGCCCGACGAAGACCAAACGCCGAATACCCATGCGGTTGTCGTCATCAGTCACCGTTTGTGGCAGCAGCGTTTTGACGCGCGCCCCGACATCATCAATCAAACCGTGACCCTCAACGGTCGCCCGTTTACAGTCATCGGTGTTGCCCCACCAGACTTTCTCGGAACCCGATGGGGGCTGGCTATGGCCTTCTGGGTTCCGATGATGATGCAAGAGCAGATCGTACCCGGCGGCAATCGCATCAACCAACGCGGCAGCAGTTGGCTCAACGTCATTGGCCGACTGAAAGTAGGGGTGACCCGCGCACAGGCCGCAGAGGATATGACCGCCATCGCCGGACGACTCGAAGAGGCCTATCCCAACGAGCGCAGCAAAGGCACGCAGGTCATCATCTTGCCGGAGATTGAAGGGCGCTTTAGCGACGCGGCCAACGTTGTCTCCTTTGGGTCGGCGATGGCAATGGCAGCAGTCGGCTTTGTCTTGCTGATCGTCTGCGCCAACGTCGCCAACCTGCTGCTATCGAAAGCGCTGGCGCGGCAGCGTGAGATCGGCATTCGACTGGCATTGGGGGCGAGCCGTTGGCGGCTGATTCGCCAACTCTTAACTGAAAGCGTGATGTTGGCGATCTTCGGCGGAGTGCTCGGACTGGCGATGGCGGCGTGGACGACCGATATCTTTTCCGCCGTCGTGCCGGTGCTGCCTTATAGCCTTGCGCTCAACTTTACGCCCGACGCGACGGTCATTGCCTTCACCTTCGGGGTTGCCCTGGTGACGGGCATCATCTTTGGGCTTGCGCCCGCGTGGCAGTCATCAAAAACCGATGTGGTGCCCGTCTTAAAAGGCGAGCCGATCACCATCGGTCAACTGTCGCGACGGTTCACCTTGCGAAACCTCTTAGTCGTCAGCCAAATCGCGCTATCGCTAGTCGTGCTGGTGTGCGGCGGGTTGTTCGTCAAGAGCCTGCAAAATGCCAAAGCGATTGATCCCGGATTCAAACCCGATCATACGATGGCGATGACCGTCACCCCTGGCCTGCTGGGCTACGAAGCGGAACGAGGTCAGCAGTTCTATCGCCAATTCGCCGACCGCGTTGCCCATCTGCCCGGCGTGCAATCAGCGAGTTTCGTCGAGTTGATGCCGCTTGGCGATAGTTCGAACTCCACAGGCCCCATTGTGCCGGACGGTCAAGCCGTCCCCCCCCCCGGCGAAGGGATGTCGGCAATGGTCAACACTGTCGCGCCGCGTTATTTCGAAACCTTGCAAATTCCGCTCGTCAGCGGGCGCGACTTCAGCGAGTTTGATCGCTCCGACACGCAGCGCGTCGCCATCATTAACGAGACGATGGCCGCCCGTTTGTGGCCGAATGAAAACCCGCTCGGCAAACGTTTCCGCGTGGCGCGCGCCGATGGCGCGTACCGGGAGGTCGTCGGCATTGCCAAAGACGGCAAATATCGGAATCTGAATGAACGCCCGCGCCCGATGATGTATCTGGCGCTCGCGCAGTCCTACGAGACCGCTATGACTCTATTGGTGCGCACGACCAGCGAAGACCGCAACCTCGTCGCTGGCATTCGACAAGAGTTGAACGCGTTGGATGCCAAGATGCCGCTCTATGGCATCAAGACGATGGATGAACATTTGACCTACGCACTGTGGGGTGCGCGCATGGGCGCGTGGCTGGCCATGCTCTTCGGCTCGCTTGCTCTGTTGCTGGCGGCAATGGGTATCTATGCCGTGATCGCTTTTTCGGTCAGTCAACGCACCAAAGAGATCGGCATCCGTATGGCGCTCGGCGCAGGCCGCAGAGACGTTTTGAAATTGATTCTCTATCAGGGATTCAAGCTCATCGGTGTTGGCGTCGGTGCCGGGTTGCTGATCGCGGTGGGCGTCACTCGCGTGCTTTCGGGCTTGCTCTTCGGGGTCGGCACTTTCGACCCAATCGTCTTCGGCAGTATTACGATTTTATTGATCGGCATCGGTTTATTAGCGAGCTACCTACCGGCGCGGCGTGCCGTGAAAGTCGACCCGATGGTCGCCCTGCGTTACGAATAGCTGGGTAGTGAATGGCTCTTTGTCTATTGCAACCTAACGCCGTGTGATGACCGCCTTAGCAACGGACGAAGGGCAACGGACGACAGACAAATTATGAATACACTTTGGCAAGACGTGCGTTACGGGCTGAAACTGTTGGCCAAGAAGCCAGGCTTCACTCTGGCAGCAGTTCTGTCACTGAGCTTAGGGATTGGCGCAAATGCGGCCATCTTCACGTTGGTCAACGCTGTCCTGTTTCGCACAGCGCCCATCGCCGACCCCGACCGGCAGATGTACATCTATACCGGCACGCGAGACAGCTTGTGGTCGTCTTCTTCTTACCCGAACTATGTAGACCTACGCGACCGCAACGAAGTCTTTGAAGGGATGGCGGCCTTCAGCGAAATCTCTGTCAGTCTGAGCCGCGATGAATCGGCGGATTTGGTCAGAGGAATGATCGTCAGCGGCAACTTCTTCGACGTGCTTGGGGTGCGCGCCGCGCACGGGCGAGTCCTGTCGCCCGCCGACGACCATACGCCGAACGGGCATCCGGTTGCTGTCATCACGCACAACTTATGGCAACGGCGCTTTGCCGCCGACCCGAATATCATCGGGCAAGAGATGCAGCTCAATGGTCAGGCCTTCACGATCACCGGAATTACTCCTGAAGGCTTCAAAGGCACAGACATTTTAGAAAGCTATGAAGTCTATGTGCCGATGATGATGCAGGCGATGATGCGTCCGCCGCGAGCCGGTTTTTCCAGCGGCATGGATGCCGATTTATTGGGGAGACGCGGGAGCGGCTGGTTGCGTGTGGTCGGCAAACTCAAACCTGGCGTCTCAATGGAACAGGCGCAAGCCAACCTTTCAATTCTCGCCGCGCAATTAGAGCAAGCCTATCCGGATATCAATCGCGGCAGGGTCGTTTCACTCTTCCCGCTCACCAAACTGGCGCCGCGCGCCTACACGCCGGTCGTCAATGCGGCGACTCTGTTATTGGCCGTCGTCGGTATGGTGTTGTTGATCGCTTGCGCCAATCTGGCCAACCTGATGCTGGCGCGGGCGACGGCGCGACGCAAAGAGATCGCCGTGCGGTTAGCATTGGGAGCCAGCCGCTGGCGTCTGATTCGCCAATTGCTCACCGAAAGCCTGCTGCTTGCTTTTATCGGCGGCGCAGCCGGGCTGCTGCTGGCCTGGTGGACGCTCGATGTTTTATACACCAGCGTGCCGAGAGACGGCATCTTCTCTTTCACCCTCGACTATCGGATTGATCTTCGTGTCCTCGCCTTCACCTTTGGCATCTCCCTGCTGACGGGCATCGCCTTCGGGTTGGCTCCGGCGTTGCAGGCATCGAAGCCGAACCTCCTGCCGGTACTCAAAGATGAAGCCTATGCACTAGGCGGCGGCCTTCGTCGCTTCAATCTGCGCAGTTCGCTCGTCGTCGCGCAGATGGCGCTGTCGTTGGTGCTGTTGATCGGCGCGGGTCTGTTTTTATTGAGCCTGCGGAACGCGCAAAACATTGATCCCGGATTCGATGCCGATAAAGTATTAACCGCTTCGCTCAACATCAGCCTGTTGCGCTATAACAAAGCGCAAGGCCGCGCCTTTTACCGCGAGGTGACAGAACGAATTGCCGCGCTGCCCGGCGTCGAAGCGGTCAGCCTCGCGCGCATTGTGCCTGTCAGCGGCAGCGGGCGAATCGAAGGCTTTTGGCTCGAAGGACAAACCTCAGACCCCACTGACCCACAACGCGCCCGGCAAGGCGTTTCGTCCAATGTCGTTGGCCTCGACTACTTTCGCACCATGGGCATCGCATTGCAGAAAGGGCGTGATTTTCAGGCGCAAGATGAAGAAGGATCGGTGCCCGTCGTGATCGTCAATGAAGCCTTTGCCAATCGCTACTTCGCCGGAGAAGAGGTGCTCGGCAAACGCATCAGCATTGATGGAGAACGAGGCCCCTGGCGCGAAATCGTCGGCCTCGTGCGTGACAGCAAGTATCGTCAACTGAGCGAAGACCCAACGCCTTTCATGTATCGTCCGCTGGCGCAAAATCATGAAACCGGTATGGCGCTGCACGTCCGCACGACGGGCGACCCGATGAGCCTCGCGGCAGGAGTGCGTCACGAAATTCAAGAGGTTGAAAAGAACCTCCCGGTTACCGATCTGCAACGACTCAGCGACCTGCTGTCGAGCGCCCTCTTCCCGGCGCGCATGGGCGCGTGGATGCTGGTCGGGTTCGGACTGTTGGCTTTGGTGCTGGCAGCCGTCGGATTGTACGGCGTGATGGCCTACACCGTCGCGCAGCGGACGCACGAGATTGGCGTGCGGATGGCGCTCGGCGCAACCCGCAAGGATGTCGTCAAGCTGATCGTCGGTCACGGCATGCGGCTGACCTTGATCGGGGTTGGGGTGGGATTAGGCGCAGCCTATGGCCTGACCCGACTGTTGCAAAGCTTTCTGTTCGATGTCAGCAGTTCGAATGGTCTGACCTTCTTTGCCATCACCGTGCTTTTGTGTGCGGTGGCCGGGTTGGCGAGCTACCTACCGGCGCGGCGCGCCATGAAAGTAGACCCGATGGTCGCGCTGCGCTACGAATGAGTGCTGAGGGAAAACCTATGATGAAGAGAATATTGGTTCTGACCTTCGTTGTGCTGCTTAGCGCGGCGCAAAACGTATCATTGGCACAAGAGCATGCGCAGCCCTCGCCGCTGCCCGCCGCGCTCAAAAGCAAAGCGACCGTGCAACAGACCATCGCGCGAATCGAAAAGGTAGTGCCGCGTCTGCTTGACGACGGCATCGTGCCGGGACTCGCCATCGCCTTGGTGCAAAACGGCAAGCTGGTCTGGCATCGCGGCTTCGGCGTCAAGAACGCGCAGAGCAAAGAGCCGGTTGCAGACAATACACTCTTTGAAGCGGCATCACTGAGCAAACCGGTATTCGCTTATGGGGTGTTGAAACTGGTTGATGCGGGCAAGATGAACCTCGACACCCCGCTCTCGAAATACTTGCCGGGAAATTACGATGTAGGCGACGATGCGCGCCTTCATCAAATCACCGCGCGGCACGTGCTCAGCCACACGCCGGGGTTTCCCAACTGGCGCAGAACCGGCCAACCTTTGACCATTCATTTCACGCCCGGCGAACGCTTCAGCTATTCCGGCGAAGGTTTCGTCTATCTCGCCAAGGTTGTCGAAAAGATTAGCGGCCTACCCTTCAACGATTTCATGCAGAAGACCGTCTTCGACCCGCTCGGGATGACGAGCAGCAGCTACATCTGGCAGGAGAGGCTGCAAGCGCAAGCGGGCGTCCGTCACAACTCGGTTGGCAGCCCGGCTGGCCAGAATAAAAACACCGAGCCGAACGCGGCAGCAAGCTTACAGACCACCGCGCAAGATTTCGGGCGCTTCATTGCGGCGATTCTTAACGGCACAGGCTTAAAGCCTGCGACGCGTCGGTTGATGCTGACGCCGCAGATCAAGATCAGTCAAAGCGGCACGAATAACATCCAACGCGCGCCGGAAATGCTATCGCCGACTCTGTCGTGGGGGCTGGGCTGGGGATTGCAAACGACGCGCGATGGGTTGGCCTTCTGGCACTGGGGCGACAACGGCAATACCAAAGCCTATACCGTCACCTATGACAAAGAGCGGCTCGGCCTAGTCATTTTCACCAACAGCGCCAACGGGCTTTCGATCATTCCCGAAATCGTTGACGAGGCGCTCGGCGGCGAGCAGACGGCGCTGGCGTGGCTCAACTACGAGTCTTACAAATCGCCTGCGAAAGCACTGCTTCGAACGATCCTCGCCAGAGGCGTCGCCGAAGCTCTCAGCGTATATCGCCAACGCCGTGCCGCCAATCCGCAAGCGGCGTTCAGCGAAAGCCAGATCAACCGCTTAGGGTATGACCTGATCGGCGCCAGCAGAGTGAAAGACGCCATTGAAGTCTTCAAACTCAACGTCGAAGATTTTCCGCAGTCTTCGAATGTCTATGACAGTCTCGGCGAAGCCTACCTGCTCGATGGCAACAAAGAACTGGCGATAAAGAATTATCAACGGTCAGTCGAACTCGATCCCAACAACACCAACGGCATCGAGACGCTGAAAAAGTTGCGCGAGAAGTAGAGCCTCCCGTAATCCGCCGGTAAGAGAAGGCGCTTGTGGCCGGACGACTTCTCCGACAATCGGATTACCGACCAACGCATTGGAAAGGTAGGAATACGCTATGGAAACGTTGTGGCAAGATGTGAAATACGGGATTCGCACGCTCACGGCAAAACCGGCCTTTACCGTGATTGCCATTCTCACACTGGCGTTAGGAATTGGCGCGAATACGGCCATCTTTAGCGTCGTCAACTCGATCTTACTCAAACCGCTGCTCTATCGAGAGCCGGAGCGACTGGTCACCTTTCGCGCGAATCAGTCGCCCCTCAATCTGCTCGACATCCGCGCCCAAACGCAGACTTTTCAAGACCTCGGCGGTCTGAACGTTCAACGGCTTGACTACACGGGCGGCGAAGAACCTGTGCAAGTGCTGATGGGGTTAGCGACCAGCGGCTACTTTCAAACGCTCGGCGTCGAACCGCTGAAGGGACGCACCTTTTCCGTCGAAGATCGCATCGGCGGCGAGCGCGTCGTCGTGCTGACCTACGAGACCTGGCAGAATCTGTTTGGCGGGGCTGCCGACATCATCGGCAGAGATATTCCCCTGAGCGGCAATCTCTACACGATTATCGGCGTGATGCCGCCTTCGTTCGTCTCGCCGCGCGAGCGCGTTGAAGCCTTCGCGCCCATCAGCGTTGTCTTGCCGACAACCGTTATCTATCGCGGCGTCCATTTCATGCGTACCTATGGTCGTCTCGCGCCGGGCATGACGATGGCTCAAGCCTTATCGGAGATGCAGGCGATTGATCAACAGCTAGCTGCACTATACCCCACCGAAAATAAGAGCCGACAAACCGTCTTATTTCCGCTGCAAGAGCGCATCGTCGGCAACTCGCGCACGCCGTTGCTGATTCTCTTCGGCGCGGTAGCGCTGGTCTTGCTCATTGCTTGCGCGAACTTCGCCAATCTCTTGTTGGCGCGTTCCGCAGAGCGCGAACGCGAATTCGTCATTCGCGCGGCGCTCGGCGCAGGGCGTGTGCGCCTGATTCGTCAACTGCTGACTGAAAGCGTCATGCTGGCATTGGCGGGCGGGGCGCTTGGCGTATTGCTAGCCCTGTGGGGTATTGATCTGTTGCTCACTCTGCAACCCGATAATCTGCCACGCCTCCGAGAAGTTGGCATTGACCGTCTGGCTCTGCTCTTCACGCTAGGCGTGTCGGTGCTGACCGGATTGCTGTTTGGCTTGATGCCTGCATGGACGGCCTCGCGCAGCACCGTCAGCGAGGCGCTCAAAGAAGGCGGGCGCAGTTCGACCGCAGGCGCAACCCGGCAACGGTTACGCAGCGGCTTAGTGGTTGCCGAAGTCGCAGTCGCCGTCGTGCTGTTGATCGGCGCGGGCTTGCTGATCAAGAGCTTTGCGCAACTGCGCACGGTCAACCCCGGTTTTAACCCTGAAGACATTCTGACCCTGCGGATTGAGTTGCCCGAAGCGAGGTATAAAGGGATTGCGAAACAGACGCAATTTCGCGCTGCCGCGTTGAACGAAATCAGAGCCTTACCCGGCGTCGAGGCAGGGATGATCAGCGAATTGCCGATGGATGGCTCTTTGCTAACTCACAACTTCATCATCGAAGGGCGACCACCTCTGGCCTCCGGCGACGAACCTGAACTGGTCACCCGCAGCGTCGAAGGCGATTACTTTCGCACTATGCAGATTCCGTTACGGGGGGGGAGGGATTTCACGCCTCACGACACGGAGAACGCGCCGCTCGTCGGTATCTGCAATGAAAGCTTCGCACGCGAATACTTCGAAGGCGAATCGCCCATCGGAGCGCGGGTGCGTTGGGCGCACGATCAAGAAGTCAATTGGATCCGTATCGTCGGCATCGTCGGCGATGTGAAACAGTTCGGGCTGAATCAAAGCGAACAACCGGCGCTCTACACGCCTTACGCGCAATCGGGGCGCGAGTGGAAACGCTGGATGAATCTGGTGATTCGCAGTTCGCAAAACTCTCTCGCCATCACACAGGCGCTCAAAGCCAGTATTTGGAAACTCGACCCGCAATTGCCGGTCACCAAGGTGCAGCCGATGACCGGAGTGATCGGCATATCGTTGGCCGCCGAACGCTTCAACACCACCTTACTTGCCATCTTCGCTGCGGTCGCGCTGTTGCTGGCCACCATCGGTATATATGGCGTGATTGCCTATTCGGTGACCCAGCGAACGCAGGAGATCGGCGTGCGCCTCGCGCTCGGCGCGCAAACGCGCGATGTCCTCAAACTGGTTGTCGGTCAAGGCCTGCGATTAACGATGGTGGGCATCGTGCTCGGTTTGGCGACCGCTTTCGGAGTGACCCGCTTGATGGAGAGCCTCTTATTCGGAGTCAGTACGACCGACCCGCTGACCTTCTCTCTGATCGCTTTGTTGTTAGGGTTGGTAGCCTTGCTCGCCTGTTACATTCCGGCGCGGCGAGCGACGAAAGTGGATCCGATGGTGGCGCTTCGTTACGAATGAGGTGATTGGTGTCAGGCGACCGGTTTTAGAATTTACAGTGCGCGCCACCGGCTGGGCTGATCCCCTGACATGCGACATCTGACACCGATGGAGAAACCATGCAAACCTTTTGGCACAATCTACGCCATGCACTACGGATGCTTGTCAGAAAGCCGAGCTTTACCTTGGCTGCCGTCATCGCTTTGGCGTTAGGCATCGGCGCGAATACGGCCATCTTCAGCTTGGTTGATGCCGTGTTGCTGCGCCCGCTCCCCGGCATTGCCAAACCGGGCGAGTTGGTAGAGGTTGTCGGCGCAGACACGACGTTCTCGTACCCCGACTATCTCGACTATCGCAATCAAAGCGAATCTTTCTCCGGTCTGGCCGCCTATCGCGTGCGCGAGATGAGCCTGGGTGCCGATGCGCAACCGGAGATCATCGGCGGGGCGTTGGTTTCGGCAAATTACTTCTCCGTACTCGGCGTAGAGGTGCGCGGGCGCGCCTTCATCGCCGAAGAGGATGAGCGGCTCGATGCCAATCCGGTCGCCGTCATCAGCCATGAGCTCTGGCAGAAAAAGTTCAACGGCGAGCCCTCGGCTATCGGCAAATCGGTACGCCTCAACGGGCAGAGTTTCACCGTCATCGGCATCACGCCCGCAGGCTTCAAGGGGACGCGCATCTTTTCGACGCCGGACTTATGGATTCCGATCACCGCTTTTTCGCGCATCGCTACGGGGTCGCTGACGCGCTTGTCTATTGATCGCAGAGGATGGGGATGGTTGGGGATGGTCGGACGCTTGCGCGACGGCATGGGGATTGAGCAGGCGCGCACCGAAACGAGTTTGATCGCTCGCCGCATTCAAGAGACTTACAATCCGCGCGACCGCGAAGACCCTACCCCCAAACTCTATTCAGCAACCGTTGCCGCTACGGGCATTCAAGGCCGCGAAGACTTCTTACGCTTCATCGGCATGCTCTTGGCAATTGTCGCCTTAGCGTTGTTGATTGCCTGCGCCAATGTCGCAAGCTTGCTGTTAGTGCGGGCGACGGAACGGGCGCGCGAAATCAGTATTCGGTTGGCGCTCGGCGCTCGGCGGGGGCAGATCGTCGCACAGTTGCTGACCGAAAGCGTGCTGCTCTTTTTGCTCGGCGGTACTGTCAGCCTCATCTTCGCCATGTGGGCGATGGAGTTTCTTTCTGCCATCGTCTTGCCCGGCGATACGGCATTAGCCAGTGCGACGCTCGAACTCAATCCGCTGGCGTTGGTCTATACGCTCATGGTTTCCCTGCTCTGTGGCGTGCTCTTCGGTTTGGCTCCGGCTCTACAGGCCTCGCGCCACGATTTGGTCACGGCGCTCAAAGAGCGGGTTGGCGGAAGCGGCAAATCGCGGTTGCGCGATGGGTTCGTAGTCGCGCAGGTAGCGCTATCGGTCATCTTCCTGATTGGCGCAGGACTCTTCATCAAGAGCTTGCAAAAAGCGCTGGCCACCGATGTCGGGTTCAACACGCAAGGGGTCGCGCTCGCTTCGATCAACGCAGGGTTGCAACGCTATGACGCGAGCCGCGCCCGCACCCTCTACAGACAAATCGGCGAACAAGTCGCTGCGCTTCCCGGCGTCGAGTCGGTCAGTTGGTCAACCAACGTGCCGATCAGCCCCGATGCCGATTCGGAATCATTTCGCATCGTCGGCCATACTCCGCGCCCCGATGAACGGTTGGCTACCGATGTCGCAGTTGTCGGCGCTCACTATTTTCAGACCATGGGCATTCCGCTGGCCGCAGGGCGCGAATTCAGCGAGCAAGATACCGAGAGCAGCCCCGCCGTGATTCTTATCAACGAAGCGTTTGCCAGGCGGTTCTTCGGCGACGAAAACCCGCTAGGCAAACGAATCATCATCGCAGACACCGAGGTCACGGTGATCGGCGTGGCCAAAGATTCGTGCTATAACGAATTGAATGAAAAGCCGAAACCCTTTGTCTATGGGTCGCTTAACCAACTGACGCCGCTTGCGACGGTGACCATAATGGCGCGCACGGCAAGCAATCCGCAAGCCTTGTTCGCGGCACTGGAGCGTGCCATTCATCAGGCAGATCCGGATTTGCCGGTCTTCAAAGTGAAGACGCTGGAAGATCACCTCGGCGCGTTGTTAGTTCCGCAACGCCTGGCGGCGTCGTTGTTAAGCCTCTTCGGACTGCTGGCTTTGGCTTTAACGATGGTCGGCATCTACAGCGTCATCGCCTATTCGGTCTCGCAGCGCACGCATGAAATCGGCGTGCGGATGGCGATGGGGGCGCAAGCTGCGGATGTCTTCAAACTGATCGTCCGGCAAGGATTGATATTGGCGCTCATCGGTGCGACAGCCGGTATCGCCGTCGCGGTTGCCGTAACGCGCTTGCTGGCAAGTTTGTTGCTTGAGGTCAGCGCCACTGACCCCTTGATCTACGTCGCCATTGTTCTGCTGCTGGGTCTGGCGACCTTTGTCGCCTGTTACATCCCGGCGCGGCGCGCCATGAAGGTAGACCCGATGGTGGCGCTACGTTACGAATAAGGTTGCTATTCATTGTCCGTCGAGCGACAGACAACGGACGTATGAACAACAGACAACGGACAAAATCATGCGAACACTATTTCAAGACCTGCACTTTGCTGCGCGCCTGTTGCTCAGAAAGCCGAGCTTCACAGTGCTAGCCGTGATCGTGCTGGCGTTGGGGATTGGCGCCAATTCGGCCATCTTCAGCGTCATCAATGGCGTATTGCTGCGCCCGCTCGATTACCGGCAGCCAGAGCGTCTGGTGGTTCTGGCAGAGCGGTTGCAGAGAGTTGACCAATTGGAACTCTCGGCGGATGACTTCGTTGATTACCAAAATCGCGTGCAAACCTTCGAGCAATTCGCCGCCTCCGAGCGCGTCGGACTCAACCACACAGGCGGCAGCGAACCGCTTCGCATCGAAGGCGCAGCCGTGACCGCAGAGATGTTCCCAATGCTTGGCGTTGCTCCCTTGTTGGGCCGCACCTTCACACCCGAAGAAGACCGAGCGGGTGCGTCTCCCGTCGTTATTTTGAGCTACAGCTTATGGCAACGCCGTTTCGGGGGCGACCCGAATATCATCGGGCAACTCATTCCGCTCAACGGGCAAGCCCGCACCGTTATCGGCGTGATGCCGCAGAGCTTTCAGTATCCGCCTCCGCTTACGCAAAGCGGAGCGGCTTACGAAGTCAGAAGCGAATTATGGGTGCCACGCATTTTGGAGAACGAAACGCGACGCAACTCCCACAACCTGTTTGCCATCGGTCGCCTGAAAGAGGGCGTAACCTTCGAGCAAGCCAGAACCGAGATCGAAGCCCTCGCCACCGCCCGTCAACAGACCTATCGGGAAAGCCATGAAAGCATCGGCGTCAACGTTCAGCCGTTACATGAGCGTGTCGTTGGCAATGTCAGACCGGCGTTGTTGATCCTGCTCGGCGCGGTCGGCTTCGTTCTTCTGATTGCTTGCGCCAATGTCGCCAACTTGCTACTGGTGCGCGCCTTGGCACGGCACAAAGAGATGGCCATTCGCGCGGCGCTCGGCGCAGGCCGCTTGCGCCTCCTGCGCCAGTTGCTGACGGAGAGTCTGCTGCTGGCTCTGCTCGGCGGCGGGGTCGGATTGCTGCTCGCCTATTGGAGCAATCAATTTCTTCTCTCTTTCAGCGCCGCCAATATTCCGCGCCTGCAACAGGTCAGCCTAGACGAACGGGTGCTTGCCTTTACTTTGCTGGTGTCACTGCTAACCGGCGTCATCTTCGGTCTGCTACCGGCCTTCAAAGCCTCGCGCCTCGACTTGAACGACGCGCTCAAGAGTAGCAATCGCGCGGCATCTTCCAGCGTCGGTCGGTTGCACAATGCGCTCGTCGTCAGCGAAGTCGCCCTCGCGCTTGTGATGCTGATCGGCACCGGGTTGTTGATAAAAAGCTTCTGGCAGTTGCAACAGATCAATCCCGGCTTCGACCCACACAATCTGCTCGTTATGGAGACGACGCTGCCCGCAACCAAATATGCGACGGCGCAACAGCAGACGGCCTTTTTCCGGCAAGCGCTTGAGCGCATCGCCGCCGTCTCGGGCGTCGAAACCGCTGCCCTTGTCAACAATCCGCCATTGTCGAGCCGACGCGGCGTGGACGCTTTCGCAATTGAAGGGCGACCTGAACCGCAAACCCTTGCCGACACCCCGCTGGCCGATTTTCGCGGCATCAGCGGCGACTATTTTCGCGTCATGGGCGTGCCGATTGTCGCCGGTCGCGCCTTTGCTGAAGCCGATGATGAGAATGCCCCGCTGGTCGCCATCATCAATGAAGCGGTCGCACGCCGCTATTTTCCCGATGAAGACCCGCTGGGCAAACGCGTTCGCACCAAAGATGCGTGGCACACAATCGTCGGCATTGTCGGCGACGTTCATCAATCGGGACTCGAAAGCGAAGCCTCCACACACCTCTACTTGCCTTACTGGCAAATTCCGCAAGGTCGCATGGGAATTGTGGTGCGTACGACGGCTGATCCGACAACGCTCGTCGGTGCGATTCGCAATCAAATCACTGCGCTCGATAGCGAGCAGCCGGTCTACAACTTTCAAGCGATGGAGCAACTGCTCAGCGATTCAATGGCGCAGCGGCGTCTGAACTTGTCGTTGCTCAGCTTCTTTTCGCTCATCGCTGCGCTGCTGGCCATTGTCGGCATCTACGGGGTGATTGCGAATCTGGTTAGTCAGCGGACGCGCGAGATTGGCATCCGCATCGCGCTTGGGGCGCGACCGGCAGATGTGCTGCGAATGGTGTTGGGGCAAGGGCTGCGATTGACCTTGTTCGGCACACTGATCGGGGTGTGCGGGGCGCTGGCGCTGACGAGATTCTTATCAAGTCTGCTATTCGAAGTCAGCACAACGGATGTTCCGACTTTTGTCTTCGTGTCGTTGGTGACGGCGACGGTGACGCTGCTGGCCTGCTGGATTCCAGCGCGGCGCGCGGCCAAGACCAACCCGATGACGGCGCTACGCTACGAATAATTTTGCTGTCGGTTGTCGGTTGTCCAGTGTCCCTTGTCGGGCAACGCCGATTGACGACAACCCTGGCAACAGGCGATGGACAACCGACGAGGAACAAGAGTATGCAAACCCTTTGGCAAGATGTGCGCTTCGGCGCGCGAATGCTCGTAAAAAAACCCGGGTTCACCTTCATCGCAGTGCTCACGCTTGCCTTAGGCATCGGCGCGAATACGGCCATCTTCAGCGTCTTGGATGGCGTCTTGTTTCGCTCGCTACCCTACCCGCACGCAGACCGTCTGGTCTTTTTGTGGGGGCAACACGCGCAGCAAGGGAAGAGATTTCAGCAGGTGAGCTATCCCGATTTTGCTGACATCCGCGAGCAGAACGAGGTCTTTGATGATGTCGCAGCCATCTTTGGCCGTTCGTGGACGCTATCGAAGGAAGAACAATCCGAGAGAGTCAATGGGCTGCTGGTCTCGCCCTCAATCTTTCGGCTGCTCGGCGTGGAGGCCGCAGTCGGACGCACCTTTCTGCCCGAAGAAGAGCAGCCTGGCAAAGGGAAGGTGGTCATCCTAAGCCACCGATTATGGGCAAACCGGTTTGGCTCCGATACGGCGACGATGGGTAAGAGCATCACCGTGAACGGAGAGAATTTGACGGTCGTTGGGGTGATGCCAAAGGGCTTCGATTTGGAGTTTCCTCTCGATGCGGCCTTCTCGATTGCCGACAACGATCTCTGGATGCCGTTACCGACAGATCATCCGATGGCGAGCAGGCGTGCAGTCTTCACCTATGAAGTGGTCGCTCGTCTCAAACCCGGCGTGACCCTCGAACAGGCTCGTTCGAATCTGGCGGTCATCGGGCAGCGACTCAAAGAGGCCTACCCGGAGACCAATGAAACTCGCAGCTTTGCCGTGATTTCGGCGCTCGATCAGATTGTCGGCAACGTGCGCCCCGTCCTCTTGCTGCTGTTGGCGGCGGTGGGGACGGTGTTGCTGGTCGCCTGCGTAAACATTGCCAACCTGCTGATGGGGCGTGCGGCGGCGCGACAACAGGAAATCGCCATTCGCGCCGCACTGGGCGCTTCGGTATGGCGGATTATGCGTCAACTGCTGACCGAAAGCTTGTTGCTCGCGGTGGCTGGCGGATTGGCCGGATTACTGGTGGCCTCGTGGACGGTGAGTTTGCTGATTCAATTTCCCGACATCAATCTGCCGCGCATCGAAGAGATCAGCATTGATGGTCGGGTTATGGGATTCACTCTGGGGTTGTCCCTGCTGACGGGGCTGCTCTTTGGGCTATTGCCTGCCCTGATTGCAGCGCGGCGCGATTTTCAGAGCGTGCTGAAGGAAGGCGGACAGAAAGTTATCAGTTTGGAACATCGCCGGTCACGCAGTCTGTTGATCGTCTCGCAACTGGCATTGGCGTTTGTGTTGTTGGTAAGCGCCGGTCTATTGACGAGGAGCCTATCGGCACTCCTGAGAGTCAACCCTGGCTTTCGCACAGAGAACTTGCTCACCTTTGCCGTTTCGCCTCCGGCGGCGAAATATACCCAGCCGAAGCAAATTGCAGAGTTTTACCGGGGGTTGAAGGGGCGAATCGAAAATCTGCCGGGGGTTCAATCAGCAGGCGTGGTCAGCAGTCTGCCGCTGAGTGGTCATAATACAGGGTCTGCGCTCCGCATCGAAAGCCGCCCGCTGCAAGCCGGAGAACAACCGCTGAACATCGGCTGGCAGACGGTTTTGCCCGGCTACTTCGGCCTGGTCGGCATTCCCATTGTGCAGGGGCGGGATTTTCAAGAGGAGGATTTTTCTCGCTCAGCGCACGTGACGATTATTAGCGAATCCTTAGCGGGTCAGGTCTTTCCCGGAGAAGACCCGATTGGCAAACGCATCACCTACGGAGCGCCGGGGCTGCAAACCGATTGGCACGAAATCATCGGCATCGCAGGCGATGTGCATCATCGCTCGCTTGACGAGCAGCCGAACCCGCGTGGCTACGATCTTTTAGGACAGCACGGGGGACAAAGCATGTTCGTTGTTATCCGCACGGATAGAAATCCTGCTGATTTGGCGAATGCGGCTCGCACCGCAGTGCATGAAGTGGAACCCGGAGCGCCGGTCTTTCTCTTGGCAACGATGGACGACTTGCTATCTCGCACGACAGCAACCAGACGATTCAGCCTGATGCTGGTTGGCGGCTTCGCGCTCGTTGCCCTATTGATGGCCGCAATCGGCATCTATGGGGTGCTCAACTATGCCGTCCGTCAAAGGACACGCGAAATCGGGATACGGCTAGCGATGGGCGCGCAACCGCGCGATGTGCTGAAGTTGATTATCGGGCAGGGGGCGCGCTTGATCGGCATCGGCGTAAGCGTCGGATTGCTTGGCGCGCTGGCGCTCACCCGTTTGATGGAGAGCCTGCTTTTTGAGGTGAGCGCCGCCGACCTGCTGACTTTTGTTGCGGTCGCCCTCTTGCTTACGCTCGTCGCCCTGCTGGCTTGCTGGATTCCGGCGCGGCGCGCGATGAAGGTCAGTCCGATGACCGCATTACGATATGAATAACTTCCTTGCCCGTTGTCCGTCGCACGGCAATGCCGATGGATGACAACCCAGGCAACGGACAACGGACGGAGGACACGAAGATGCAGACCCTTTGGCAAGATGTGCGCTACGGCGTGCGGATGATGTTCAAAAAACCGGGCGTGACGATGGCCGCGATCTTGGCGCTCGGCTTAGGCATCGGCGCAACCACAGCGATCTTCAGCGTCATCAACGCGGTGTTGCTGCGTTCGCTCGCCTTTCGTGATCCGAATCGCCTGACGATGGTGCTCTCGTTTCACGAGGGCCGAGTCGCTTCAAACGCCAGCGGCTCGGCTTCCTACCCGGATTTTGTCGATTGGCGCGAGCAAAATCAGGTCTTCGAAGCGATGGCGGCGCTGCGTTCGAGGGGCTACACCTTGACCGGAAAAGGCGACCCGGAGCGCATCGCCGGAGCGCGAGTTTCGGCAAGCTTCTTCCCCTTGCTCGGCATCTCCGCCGCGCAGGGTCGCACTTTCGTAGAAGAAGAAGACCAGGCCGCAGGGGTACGAGTTGCCGTCCTCACCCACGAGTTATGGCAACGCCGATTTGGAGGCGACGCGGGGGCCGTTGGCCAAATGCTGACCCTCGATGGACAACCGTACGAAGTAGTCGGCGTGTTGCCGCCAGGCTTCAAATTCCCCATCGAGATCGGAGAGGCGGAAATCTTTTCGCCCTTCGCGCTTGATGATTCGCGCGACCAACGCGGCAACCACTACCTGCATGTGATTGCGCGGCTCAGCCCCGATGCCACGCCGGAGATCGCGCAAGCCGAGATGACGGCGCTTGCCGCTCGCCTTGCGGAGCAATACCCGGAAGACAACGCCGGTCGCATCGTGCAGGTAGCCTCGCTTTACGAAGAACTCACTGGTGATCTGCGCACGCCATTGTGGATATTATTCGGAGCCGTCGGGCTGGTGTTACTGATTGCTTGTACCAATGTTGCGAACCTGCTGCTGGCGCGCGCGGCCAGTCGGGAACGAGAGATTGCCATTCGCGCGGCGCTCGGCGCGAGTCGCGGGCGAGTCGCGCGTCAGATGTTGACCGAGAGCTTGGTATTAGCGCTGGTCGGCGGCGGGCTTGGATTGTTGTTGGCCTTTTGGGCGGTTGATGCGTTGCGATGGACTGCGCCGACCACCATTCCGCGCCTTGAGGAACTCAGCGTAGATAGTCGGGTGCTCGGTTTCACATTGTTGGTGTCATTGTTGACAGGGTTGATCTTCGGTTCGGTTCCGGCGTGGAGAGCTTCGCGCCCCGATTTGAACGTCACCCTCAAAGATGGAAGTCGCGGTTCGGGCGTCGGCTTTGCGCGCCATCGGCTGCTCAGTTCATTAGTCGTTTCGCAGATCGCGTTAGCATTGTTGCTGCTGGTCGGGGCAGGGCTGCTAATCAAGAGCTTTCTACAACTGCGACAGGTCAACCCGGGCTTTACGGCAGACAAGGTGCTGATCGCCACCCTGTCATTGCCAACCGCGAAATACGATAGCGAAAAAAAGATTTCGAACTTCTTCGCGCAGGCAGTCGAACGTATCAAAACGCTGCCCGGGGTCGAAGCGGTCGGCGGGACGGTGATTTCGCCGCTCAGTGGCAACAGCATCCGCACCACCTTCGCCATCGAGAAGCAGCCGGTTCCGCCTGACGGTCAGGAGCCGCGCGCTCAGTTGCGTGCCATCCTGCCCGGCTATCTGCAAACCATGCAGATTCCCTTACTTCGTGGCCGCGACATCAGCCCACAGGATACCGCCGATAAACCCGGCGTGATCCTCATCAGCGAAACCATGGCGCGCGAATTTTGGCCGAACCAAGACCCCATCGGGCAGCGCATCTCTATCGGCGTACAAGTATCGGACGAGGAGTCTCCGGTGCGTGAGATTGTCGGCGTGTTCGGCGATGTGCGCCATTTCGGCCTTGACCTTGCGCCGCAGCCGGAAATGTATGTGCCACACGCCCAACAAGCTTGGCCGTTTATGACGCTGACGATTCGCACCGCAGGCGAGCCGATGAGTTTAGCCAATGCCGTGCGCGGTGAGGTGCTCTCTATTGATAAAGACCAACCCCTCACCACCCTGCGCCCGCTCAGCCAACAGGTCTCGGCATCGGTAGCGCAGCCGCGATTTTACATGCAACTGCTCGGCATCTTCTCGGCGGTAGCCTTCGTGTTAGCCATCGTCGGCATCTACGGCGTGATGTCGTATGCGGTCAGTCAGCGCACCCACGAGATCGGCATTCGCATGGCGCTCGGCGCCGCATCCGGCGATGTCTTAGGCTTGATCATTCGGCAAGGCATGGCGTTAGCGTTTGCGGGGATCGGCATTGGGCTGTTGGCAGCCTTTGCCGTAACACGCTTGTTGCAGACCTTGCTCTTTGAGGTGAGCGCGACCGACCCCCTCACCTTTGCCGGACTCAGTCTGCTGCTGGCGATTGCAGCCTTCTTCGCCTGCTGGATTCCGGCGCGGCGCGCGATGAAGGTCAGTCCGATGACCGCATTACGATATGAATAACTTCCTTGTCCATTGTCCCTCGTACGGCAATACCGATGGACGAGAATCATGGCAACGGACAACGACGGAGGACAAGACGATGCAGACCCTTTGGCAAGATGTGCGTTACGGCATTCGCATGTTGCTCAAGAAGCCTGGTGTTACAGTGGCGGCGATTTTCATGCTGGCGCTTGGCATCGGCGCGACGACGGCGATCTTCAGCGTCGTCAATACGATGTTGCTCAACCCGCTTCCCTACCCTAGCGCCGACCGGTTGGTGCGGGTTTCGCTGGATAGTCGGACAGGCGCTTCGACCACTACCAACTATGCGACCTACCTCGACTGGAAGGCGCGCAGTCAATCGGTCGAAGAGATCGCAGCGCTCAGAGATTCGAGCGGCGTGCTGATCGGACAGGGCGAACCGGAGATGATATCGGCCATCCGCGTGTCGGCCAACTATTTTCAGACGCTTGGCGTGCGCCCTCTGATGGGGCGCGATTTTCGCCCCGAAGATGATCGCCCGGATGGCCGCTTCGTCGTCATTCTCAGTTACGGGCTCTGGCAAAGACGCTTCGGTTCAGACCCCGACATTATCGGCAAAGGGGTGCAATTTACCGGCAGAGAGTTCACGGTCATCGGCGTGATGCCGCAAAATTTTGAAGACTTGGTGGCCGTCAACTTTTACGATGGCACGCAGCTATGGTCGCCGATTGGCTATGACCCGGCGGCTCCGTGGGCTTGTCGCACTTGCAATCATCTGCGTGCCATTGCGCGCCTCAAACCCGACGTTACACTGGCGCAGTTTCAAAGCGAGATGAAGGCCATCTCCGAGTCGCTGGCAACCGAGTATCCGACTGACTATGCAGTTGCTGCGGTCACTATCAAATCGTTGCAAGATGTCTTCGTCAGTTCGCTGCGTCCGCTCCTGTATATCTTGTTGGGCGCGGTCGGCTTCGTCTTGCTGATCGCCTGCGCCAATGTCGCCAACCTGTTATTGGCAAGGGCGACCCAACGACAGCGCGAGATGGCCATTCGCGCGGCGCTCGGCGCGCGGCGCGGGCGCATCATTCGGCAACTGCTCACTGAGAGTTTGGTGCTTGCGCTCAGCGGTGCAGGATTAGGGTTGTTGCTTGCGAGTTGGGGCACGGAGTTGCTTACTCGTATGAGTCCGGCAAAGATGTTGCAGGTTCAACAAGTCACAATGGATGGGCGCGTGCTGCTCTTCACTATGATTGTGGCCATCTTCACCGGGCTGTTATTCGGGCTGGCACCTGCCTTACAAGCTTCACAACTCAATGTCGAATCCGTTTTACGAGAGACCGAGCGCGGTTTATTGAGCCCCTCCCAACGGCGCATACGCGGAGCGTTGGTAGTTGCCGAAATCGCGTTGGCGCTCGTCCTATTGGTCGGCGCTGGACTGTTGATTAAGAGCTTCTTGCGGTTGTTAGAAGTCAAACCCGGTTTCGAAACCGAAAACGTTCTGACCCTGAAGGCGCCAGCCTTCGGTCGGCAATTCGAGGACGAAGCGGCAGTGCGCGCCTTTTATCGTGACGCCCTCGGTCGTATCCAAGCCTTACCGGGAGTCGAAGCCGTCGGCCTCGTCAGCAATCTGCCGCTCGGCGGCAACCGCGATAAATACGGCTTCCACATAGAAGGAAGACCGCTTGCCAACCCTGCCGAGGCTCCCAACGCCGAACGCTACAGCATCACCCCCGACTACTTGCGCACGATGCGAATCCCGCTGCTGCGCGGGCGTATCTTCACCGAACAAGACACGGAAGAGACACCGCTTGTTGCTCTGATAAATCAGACGGCTGCCGAGCGCATCTGGCCGAATGAAAACCCGATTGGCAAGCGCATACGTCTGGGTGGCCCTGACAACCCGCTCCGCACCATCGTCGGCATTGTCGGCAACGTTCAACATGAGGGGCTAGACACACCGCCGGATATGCAGACCTACGTGCCGCACGCGCAATGGTCGGATGGCCTCGCCCAACTGGTCATTCGAACGAGCGGCGAGCCGCAAGCCATTCTCGATGACGTGCGCCGAGAAATTTGGGCGGTCAATTCCACCGTGCCGATTTATGAGATTGCCACTCTGGAGCAATTGGTATCAGCTTCCGTCAAAGGGCAACGCTTCGCCTTTGTCTTGCTGGCGATCTTCGCCTTCGTCGCCTTGCTGATGGCGGCAGTCGGCATTTACAGCGTCATGAGCTACACGGTCACGCAACGAACGCAAGAGATCGGCATCCGCATGGCACTCGGCGCAAATACGAAAGATGTGATGAAGATCATTCTCCTTCAAGGTCTGCGCTTGGCAGGATTAGGCGTCGGGTTGGGCATTGTAGCAGCCTTTGCGCTCACGCGATTGATGGCGAGTCTACTCTTCAGTGTCAGCGCCACCGACCCGCTGATTTTCGTTGCAGTCATCTTGGCGATCATCGCCGTTGCCTCGCTCTCTGGTTATCTTCCGGCGCGACGCGCGGCCAAGACCGATCCGATGATCGCTTTACGATATGAATAACTTCATGGTCTGTTGTCCATCGGACGGCAACGCCGATTGACGCCAATCCGGGCAACGGACAACAGACGGAGGGCAAGAGGATGCAAACCCTTTGGCAAGATGTGCGCTATGGCCTGCGCTTGTTGGTAAAGAATCCAGCGTTTTCACTGATTGCGATTGTCACACTCGCGCTCGGCATCGGAGCAAACACGGCGATTTTTAGCGTCGTCAATTCTCTGCTCTGGCAATCGCTGCCCTACAAGGATGCCGAACGGCTGGTGTGGATTTGGGAGACCAATGCCCAAAACGAAGTGTTCGAAGAGACAGCATCCCCGCCTAACTATTTCGATTGGAAGACGGCCAATCAGAGCTTCGAAGCGATGGGAGCGCTCTCGCGCACCGCTGGCATCTTCACAGGGCAAGGCGAGCCGGAGCGCGTCACCGGCGCGGCTGTCACCGACGGCTTCTTCGCCGTCCTACAAGCCCAACCCTTGCTCGGCAGAACCTTCTCAGTTGAGGAGGACAAACCTGGCGCGGAGCCGGTCATCCTCATCAGCGAAGGGTTATGGCGGCGACGCTTCGGCGCGGATGCCGCGATCATCGGCAAAAGCGTCACGCTTAACGGCACACCGACAACGATCATCGGCGTGATGGGGGCAGACTTTCTCAACCCGCGACCGGGCGACCGGCAAGCCGTCGAATTCTGGCGACCCTTTCGCTTGAACTATTCGCAAATCAATCGCCGCACCGATTATCTCGGCGTCATCGCGCGGCTGAAACCTTCCGTCACACTGGCGCAAGCGCAGGCCGAATTGCAAATGATTGCCCGCAATCTCGAACAACAATATCCGGCCACCAACAGCGGTTGGAGCGCCCGCGTGCTGTCGCTGCATCAACGATTCTTTGGTGATGTCAGTACGGCGCTGATCTTTCTGATGTGCGCGGTCGGATTTCTGCTACTGATCGCTTGCGCCAATGTCGCCAACCTATTGTTGGTCAAAGCCACAGTCCGACGCAAAGAAATCGCCTTGCGCGCGGCGCTCGGAGCCAGTCGCGGACGGATGCTCAGACAATTGATGACCGAGAGCGTCATCCTGTCACTGTTCGGCGGCGGCATCGGATTGCTAATCGCTTACTGGGGTGTCGGGGCAATCATTGCCGTGATTCCGAGCAATCTGCCGCGCCTCGATGCCATTCATCTCGACACCCGCGCTCTCTTCTTCACGCTTGCGGCGGCGCTTCTGACGGGTCTCCTATTCGGACTGCTTCCAGCATTGCAAGCCTCGCGCTTGAATCTGAACAACGTGCTCAAAGAAGGCGGCAGAGATTCGGCTGCCGGAGCGAGCAGCAACCGCTTACGCAATATCTTCACGGTTGCCGAGGTCGCCCTGGCGCTGATACTGCTGGTGTGCGCAGGGTTGATGGTGCGGAGTTTCATCAACCTGCAAAAGGTTGATCCCGGTTTTGATGCCAGCCGCGTCTTAACTATGCAGGTGCAATTGTCATCCACCAAATATAAAGAGGATGCCCAACTGGCCAATTTCAGCGAGCAACTGCTCGAACGAGTCACCACTCTGCCGGGCATTGAAGCGGCGGGGCTGATGAGCGATATGCCGCTCTCCGGCGGCGGCTCGTATCTGAGCTTTGCCATTGAAGGCCAGCCCTTCAATCCGAATGCGCCGACTCAGGATGCGATGGTGCATGCCGCCAGCAGCGATTACTTCAAAACTATCGGGTTGCCCCTCAAACGCGGACGCCTGTTCGCGGCGCAAGATCATCAAACGGCGCCGCCGGTCATTGTCATCAACGAAACCATGGCGCGGCGCTATTGGGGCGATGAAGACCCTCTCGGCAAGCGCATCAACTTCGGCGATGGCAACGGGCAACCGACTTGGCTCACCATCGTCGGTATCGTCGGCGATGTTCACCAAGAAGCTCTGCATCAAGACCCTTACCCCGAAACCTATGCCCCTATCGTTCAACAACCGTCATGGGTCTTCAGCGTCGTCGTTCGCACCGCCGCCGATGCGGCAACTGTCGCCGGGTCAGTGCGCGAACAGGTCAAGCAGTTGGACAGCGATTTGCCGGTCTTCAATGTCCGCGCTATGGAGACGCTGCTGGCCGACGCCATCGCGCGCCCGCGTTTCAACACCTTGCTGATTACCATCTTTGCGGCACTGGCGTTGCTGCTGGCAGCCGTCGGCATTTACGGAGTGATGAGCTATAGCGTGACTCAACGCCAACATGAAATTGGCGTCCGCATGGCATTAGGAGCAAAAGCGACAGACATTTTGAAGATGGTCATCGGGCAAGGATTGAAGTTGGTGCTTATCGGCATCGGCATCGGGTTGGCAGGCGTGCTGGTGCTCACACGTTGGTTGGAGAGCCTGCTCTTCGGGGTGACAACCACCGATCTATTGACCATGGTTGCCGTACCGTTGATTTTAGCAGGAGTGGCTCTAGCAGCCTGTTTTGTGCCTGCGCGGCGGGCGACGAGAGTAGACCCCATGGTCGCACTGCGTTACGAATAGAGAATGAGGCCTGAGAAGCCAGAGATCAGGCGCGGCTCTGGCTCCTCAGGCCTCGTTTACGTTCATCGTTTTCCGAAGGAGGTTTTCGACATGAAGAAACGAATTTTTCTGCTGGCTCTATTCCTTCTCCCCTTC
This sequence comes from uncultured Clostridia bacterium, assembly GCA_964468725.1. Classification (GTDB taxonomy): domain Bacteria; phylum Acidobacteriota; class Blastocatellia; order UBA7656; family UBA7656; genus CAYXVU01. The sequence continues at coordinate 25,953 of CAYXVU010000010.1, read as the reverse complement.
GTCGTCGTGTTGACGGCGACTCAGTCAAAGGGGTTCGACGAGTCGCAGGCCAAATCGTCGTCCGCCAAAGACCGTGAGCAAAGCCGCGAGCGCCGCTCGTCGCGCGACGGCAGCGAGTGGTTCGGTCGGGGCTATGAATTGCATCATTCAGACCGCTATGAAGAAGCGATTGAAGCCTTCAAGAAGGCGATTGAGTATGACTATCGCCGAGGCACGGCCATGTACAACATCGCCTGCGGCTATGCGCTGCTCGACGATGCCAAGCAGGCGATGCAGTGGCTTGAACAAGCGATTGCCAATGGCTTCGACGGGTCGAAATACCTCTTCGACGATTCCGACCTCGATAGCTTGCGCTCCCTGCCGGAGTTCAGAGAGTTGCTGACTCGCGTGTCGGCTGCCAGCAAAGCCAAAGGCAAGCCCGACCGCTTTGAACAGACGGCTGCGCGCTTCGACCAGTTACAACGTGAAGCATCAACCAACGGCGAAGAGTGGAGTCAGGTCGGCACGCGCTTACTGCGTTTGCGAGAGTTGGATCGCGCCATCCTCGCCTTGACCGAAGCGGTGCGTCATTTGGGAGCTAGCAAAGCTTCGACGCTCTACAACCTGGCCTGTGCTTATGCGCTCAATGGCGACCGCGAAGTTGCGCTCGACTGGCTGGATAAGGCTGTGGAAGCGGGTTTCAGCAGCGATGACAAATTCGGCAGAGACCCGGATTTTGCCAGCCTCAAATCCGACGCGCGCTTCCAACGCATTGCGCAGAAGAGCCGCGAGTTAGAGCTTTGGCAATTTCAAAAAGAAGATCGGGGCGAGCCGAATGAGGCGCGTTTCTCCAAACGCAGATGGGCGACAACCGTTGCGCACTTCGAAGCTTATGTGCAGCGCGACTCATCGAGCGGGCGCGCCTGGTTCAATCTCGGCTATGCCTTGCACTATTCCGGCGAGCATGCGAAAGCGCGTCCGGCTTTTGAACGCGCCGTACAACTCGGCTACCGCAAACCGACAACGCTCTACAACATCGCTTGCACCTATGCGATGGCGGGCGACCGAGATGCAGCCTTCGAGTGGCTGGAAAAATCGCTGGCTGCCGGTTTCGAGTTGGTCAACTACCTCTATCACGATGAAGACCTCGATGGCCTGCGCGACGACGCGCGCTTCCGATCACTCTATGAGCGGGCGCGGGCGGCCAAGCGTGAGAAGTACAAGTAAGGGATGCAGAACGCGGAATGGAGAAGGCGGACGGGCGGACAAATCGAAAGTTCGGCCTGTCCCCCCTTACGCCTTCTCTTTTCGCCATCTTTATTTCCCGAAGGAGATGATATGCAGACACTTTGGCAAGACCTGCGCTACGGTGTGCGAATGTTGCTCAAACAACCGGGCTTCACGTTGATTGCCGTCGTCACGCTGGCGCTCGGCATCGGCGCGAATACGGCGATCTTTTCGTTGCTGGATCAAGTGTTGTTGCGGCGCTTGCCGGTGCAGAGCCCGGAAGAGTTAGTCATCTTGCGGTCGCCGGGGCCGATTCGTGGGCACGGTTCATCGGACAGCGATATTGCGACGTCATTCTCGGTGCCGATGTACAAAGGCTTGCGCGAACACAACGAAGTGTTTGCGGGCTTGCTCGCACGTTATGCGATTCCGCTCAGCATCAGCGCGAATGGGCAAACCGAACGCGCAAATGGCGAGTTGGTGTCGGGCAATTATTTTGAGATGCTCGGCGTACAGCCTGTGCTGGGGCGTATGTTCAACCTCGAAGACGACAAGCAAATCGGGGCGCATCCGGTTGCGGTGTTGAGTCACGGCTACTGGACGCGACGCTTTGCCAACGATCCTGCGGTGCTGAATCAACAACTGCTCATCAATGGGCACAACCTGACCATCGTTGGCGTCGCGCAAGCGGGCTTCACGGGTGTGCAAGTGGGGCAAACGCCGGACGTGTTTATTCCGCTGATGATGAAGCATCAGATGACGCCGAACTGGGAGGGCTTAGAGGATTGGAATGATTACTGGGTCGCGCTGATCGGGCGCTTGAAACCGGGCTTGACCGCAAAGCAGGCCGAAGCGGGAATCCTGCCGACCTACAGCGCATTGCTTGCCGAGCAGTTGCCGAAAGTGCGGGGTTGGCCGAAGGAAACGCAGGATCGCTTTTTGGCGAAGCGGATTGAGTTGTTGCCGGGTGCAGGTGGACGCCAAGTGGTGCAAAACGGCGTCGGCGAGGCGTTGTGGGTGTTGTTTGGAATGGTCGGCTTGGTGTTGCTGATTGCCTGCACGAACGTAGCGAATTTATTGCTCGTGCGCGGGCTGGGGCGGCAGCGTGAGATTGCGATTCGCCAGGCGTTGGGCGCGGGGCGTTGGCGCTTGATGAAGCAATTGTTGATCGAGGGTTTTTTGCTGTCGTTGGCGGGCGCGTTGTTGGGCTTGCTGGTTGCGGCGTGGGTCAGCAGCCTGTTGGTGCAGACAATTTCAGCCAGCAATTTGGGCATCAGCGGTTTGACAGCAAATCTGGATGCGCGGGTGTTGTTCTTCACGATGTTGTTGTCCGTGGTGACCGGCGTGCTGTGTGGTTTGGTTCCGGCGTGGCGTTCGACGCATCACGATTTAACGCCCGCGCTGAAGGATCAAGGCACAAACGCTTCGAGCAGCGCGACGCAAGTGCGATTGCGCAAATCATTGGTTGTTGCGCAGGTCACAATGACGACGCTGTTGCTGGTCGGCGCAGGGTTGTTGACACGCACGATGTGGAATCTGCGCAAGCTGGATTTAGGGGTACAGCCGAATCAGCTTCTGACGTTTTCGGTCGCACCGGATTTGAACGGCTATGACCCGGTCAAGGTCACTCAATTTGCCGCGCAACTCAGCGAGGCTATGGCGGCGCAGCCCGGCGTGCAAAATGTCAGCCTTGCCACAGTGGCGGCCTTCGCAGGCGACACGGCAGGCCGAAATATTTCGGTCGAAAAAGGCCCGCACGATGTTGACCCTGAAGATAATCGTGTCAGTACAAACTCTATCGGTCCCAATTACTTTGCCACAATGGGGACGGCCTTAGTGGCTGGGCGCGAGTTTGCGCGCACCGATACGAAGTCGAGCGCGAAAGTCGCCATCATCAATGAAACCGCAGCCAAACGCTTTTTCCCCAATCGCAACCCGGTCGGCGCGCGCATGGCCTTTGGCGGTGGCAACGTCAGTCTGGACATGGAAATCGTCGGCGTCGTGCGCGATGCCAAACACGCGAATGTCCGTGAAGACGTTGAGCCCTTCGTGTTCATCCCGTACACGCAAGACGAAGAACTCGGCGCGATCACGTTTTATATCCGCTCGACACAAGACGCCACGACGGTCATTCCCGCACTGCGCAATCAAGTCAACAAGCTCGACGCAAACCTGCCGCTGTATGACATCAAAGCTGTCGAAACCGCTATTGCCGAAAACCTGGTCGGCGAACGTGTGATGGCGCTGCTGTCGCTATGTTTCGGCGGTTTGGCAGCCTTGCTTGCGGGCATTGGTTTGTACGGCGTGCTGGCTTATCAAGTCGTGCAACGTCACCGCGAAATCGGCATCCGCGTCGCGCTCGGCGCATCGCCGCAGAACGTGCGTTGGCTTGTACTGGGGCAAGGCTTGCGCCTAACCGGGCTAGGCATTGTGCTGGGTTTGGCGGGCGGCTATGCGCTAGGGCGCGCGCTGACGAGTTTGTTGTTTGGCATCGTCGGTTCCGATCTGGTGAGCTACGTCATCGCCGCGTCATTACTGCTGGCAGTGGCATTGCTAGCGTGTTATTGGCCTGCGCGCAAAGCGACGAAAGTTGACCCGATGATTGCACTGCGGTGCGAATAATTCTGCTCTAACGGGGTTTGATGGAAGTGACACGACGCATGAGAAGAAATCGTTCTTTCATCATCCTATTACTCTCTTGAAGGAGAACCTATGCAAACCCTATGGCAAGACCTGCGCTACGGCGCGCGGTTATGGATGAAAAATCCCGGTTTAACGGCGGTGGCCTTTCTCACCCTGGCTATCGGCATCGGCGCAACGACGGCGATCTTCACCGTTGTCAATGCGACCCTACTGCGCGGCTTGCCCTACCGTCAGTCGGAACGGCTCTATCACTTGTGGGAGAGCATGCCGCGCAAGGACTTTCAACAACGCGAAGCCTCTTACCCGGACTACCAAGATTGGCAGCAAAATCAAGTCTTCGACGGGATGGCGGCTTACACAGGCGGCAGCGTCATTATGAGCGGGCGCGGTGAGCCGGAGCGCCTGTTCGGGCCAGCGGTTACGGCCAATTTCTTCTCCGTACTCGGCGTTGAGGCGCTGCACGGGCGCACTTTCCGCGAAGGCGAAGACCAACCCAGCGCTGAACATACCGTCGTTCTCAGTTACGGCCTGTGGCAACGCTTGACGGGCGGCGACCCAACCATCATCGGGCAATCGCTCACCCTCGATGGCGAAGCCTATACGGTGATCGGCATCTTGCCGCCGGACTTTCACTTTGCGCTGCGCATTGGAGAAGTCTGGTTGCCCTACCAACCCAGTCAGGCGCAGTTGACTCGCCGCTTCATGCACGGAACCAATGTCATCGCGCGCCTCAAAGATGGGGTGAGCCTCCAACAAGCCGAAACCGAGATGCAAGCCATCGGTCGGCACATCGAAGAGCAACACAACGATTCGCATGCCGGAACGACCATCAAACTCGTCCCCCTGCAAGAGCAGATTGTCGGGCAGGTCAAACCGATTGTCCTCGCTCTATTCGGAGCCGTCGGCTTGGTCTTGCTGATTGCGTGCGCCAACCTCGCCAATCTTTTGCTGGCGCGGGCGACGGTCAGGCAAAAAGAGATTGCCATTCGCACAGCCGTTGGCGCGCGTCGCGGACGCATCATTCGGCAGTTGCTCACCGAAGCCTGTCTCGTCGCTTTGATCGGCGGGCTGCTTGGCCTGCTGGTCGCCCAATGGGGGGTTGATGCTCTGCTGGCGGCGATTCCGGAAAGTCAGTTGAACGCCATGCCGTATTTGAAAGGCGTCACAGTTGACTGGGGAGTGCTCGGTTTCGCCTTTGTTCTGTCGCTGACGACGGGCGTCCTCTTCGGACTCGTTCCGGCGCTGCAAGCCTCACGAACCGATCTGCAAAGCGTGTTGAAAGAGGGCGGAAAGAGCGCGTCGCAGGCCACGCGCCATCGCTTGCGCAATGCCTTAGTGATGACCGAAGTCGCCTTGTCACTGGTGCTGCTGGTCGGCGCGGGGTTGATGACCAAAAGTTTGATGCAACTCCTGCACGTTGATCTCGGCTTCAAAGAAGAGAACCTCTTGACCATGCGCGCCGTCTTACCGCCATCGAAATACCAACAGGATGAGCAGCTCGCAACCGCACATCAGCAAACGCTCACGCGACTGGCGGCACTGCCCGGAGTTGAGAGCGTCGGCACGATTGATCTGTTGCCACTCATCGGCGGCAATACGTCGCGCTTCATCGTTGAAGGCGAAGCGCCGCCGCCGCCGGGACAGGAGCCGGAAGCCAATGTCCGCACCATCAGCACCAACTATTTCGATGTGATGGAGGTACCGCTCAAAAAGGGTCGCGTATTCAGCCAACAGGATCATGCACAGTCGCAACCCGTCGTCATCGTCAGCCAAACTTTCGCTGATCGGGTGCTGCCCAATCAGGAAATCATCGGGCGGCGTATCAAAGCTCCGGTGCCCAACTGGACGCCGGTTGAGATCATCGGCGTCGTCGGCGATGTCAAGACCAACGATCTGGATACGGAAATCAAGCCGGTTGTTTATTTCACCTATCTGCAAGACTCGTCTCTGAGTACGAGCCTTGTGGTTCGTACCAAAACCGATCCGGCGGCGGTGGCTGCCATCGTGCGCGCCGAGTATCGCAAGCTGGAACCGGATGTAACGATCTTCTCCGTCCGCACCATGCAAGAGATCATGCAGAATGCTCCAGCAACCTTTCTGCGCCGTTACCCGGCGTTGCTGATTGGCCTCTTTTCGCTTATCGCTTTACTGTTAGCGGCGGTCGGCATCTATGGAGTGATGTCATATTCGGTCAGCCAACAAACCCATGACATCGGCGTGCGGTTGGCGCTCGGCGCGCGCCCATCGGATATTCTGAGAATGGTCATCAAACAGGGAATGATCGTCGCCCTAAGCGGCGTAGCCATTGGCTTGTCCGTTGCCTTTGTGTTGGCGCGATTATTTACCGGCTTGCTTTTTCAGGTCAGCGCCGCTGACCCGCTGACCTTTTCAGTAGTTGCCGTCATCCTCATCGCTACCGCGTTGTTAGCTTGCTACTTGCCCGCGCGACGTGCGACCAAAGTCAACCCGCTCGTCGCCCTGCGCTACGAGTAGGGCAGCGGGGATAGATCGGGCTGGTGAGGAGAAGCAGGCAGCGTAATCTTGAATTGCCCGACAATAATGAGCAGCCGCCGTTGAGAGGCGGTCTCTGACCGCCGTTACTGAACGCGGGGCGGCGGTCAGAGACCGCCTCTCAACCTCTCAGACAGAGGGCAACTTGGTACGAGTTAGGAACCCGCTTCCCAATCGGCCTCCGGTCGCCCTAACCAGACCCAGGCGATGTAGTCCACAGTCGGCGTTTCGCCTCTCAGTTGGCGCAGACGGGCATGAACCTGCCCGCGATGGTAGAGGCTGTGCAATGCCACTTGCAGGATGGTCTCGCCCAGAGTGGTAGCCTCCGGTGCGCGGCCAAGTTGTTGCTCAATCCTTGCCGCCCACGCCACAGGCATTTGCCCGACCACCTCTTCGTCACTGAGGCCGCTTAGGTACGCCATCGCTTCACCATAGTAGCTACGCCCCCATTGCATCAGGGACTGCGTATCGGCAAAAGTCGGATAGGGCGTCTCGCGCGGCTCACCCTGCCACAAACGCTGGAAGGCGCGCTGTACGACGTGCAGATGGTAGAGATAGTCTCGAAGTTTCTCATCCGTTTGTCCGCCCTCTGCTGCCCGTACCGCAGCCCACATCTTGGCATCTGCCCATTCCATATGTTTGAAGAGGTCTATGAGCGTACCGACGTTTAACATAATCGTTCCTCCATCGCTTTTCTCTGTAGTCGCGCTTTTCTGCCAGTCGGGTGGAGATACTCGATGCTCTCCACTCTAACGCTTTGCTATGGCGTGCGACCCTGAAGAGATGTTCCCCTACGCAGTTTCGGTGTTCTCTGCGACTCGGCGGCGAACCGGGTTTCGGTCGTGGCCAATTGCAAATAGCTAGCGGCGGATCGGTCAGCCAGATTTCGAGTTCATCGCCCGATCAATATATCTGAATCGTGATTCCAACCTCTCTGTGTCCGGGGTTCTCCATCCGCGCTTGCGGCTCGCTTCGCTTATGATGAATGCCGCGTTGAGGACTTGCTGCAAAAGCTGAACTAAATCAATCTCTGCTTCTCTCTTAACTTCCCTCCGAGCACGCGGGTCATAATAACATCGTAGGATATGCTTGCCCTCTGCTCTTACAACTTCGTATGAATAGGGGCCATCCATAAAGAGGCACTCTGCGTGAAGACGCTCCCCTGTCCAGAGTGTCAATAAAGCGTCGAGCCACCAACTCAAGATGATCTCGGGGAAATCGCCCCAGTGGATTGATGGAAAACAGAAATCATCAACTTCGATCCAGATGTCTCCGGCGAGGTTATGGCCTTCGTGCAGCGAGTTCGGGTCTACTGTAACGGAAAGACGTTCCCCTTTTCCCGCTGAAAGAAGCGGCGATCTTTGCCCTCTCTCCATTATGGCTTGTCCTGCTTGCAGAAATTTGCAGCGTTACCGCAACCATGCTGCATTAGGTAAACCGCAGGTGACAAGCTTGCACCTCCCGGTCTTCCCGAGCGGCAGCGCGCCTGCGGTCGTTGCCGCCCTGTCCTGAGCGCAGGCAACGATTGCTTGTCAGGGGCCTATACGATTCATGAGTCGGCGAGGTCGGTCGTCAAGTTCCGACAATTAGGGTAGGTTGTCAAAGCCCGACACCTTAATCGTATGCGCTTCTGACTGCTCCTGAAGGGGCGCAATTCCTGCGCCTATCTTCCGGTTCGCAATCCCATTGACCCAATCGCTGACTGTATAACCTTTTCTCTTTCCCTGGCTCTTTCTCGCACCGCCCGACAATGCCCCGCCCGAACTTTCTTCAAGCGGCAAGTAAAAATGGTTTGACAACCCTATGTAGCGATCTATATAAACAGTAAACGACATAAGAAAGCGACAACTCGGCAACTGACGACACCAAGGAGGAGAGGTATGGGAAAAGGCTATCTATCCTTTTCGGCAACCATCATTTTGCAGGCGCTGGCCAACGGCTATCGTTATGGCTTCGACATTATGGACATAACCGGGTTGCCGAGCGGCACGATCTATCCGGCCTTGCGGCGATTGGAAGAAGCGGGGTTGGTCACCTCAAAATGGGAGAAGCACAGCATCGCGCAACAGGAGATGCGCCCGCCGCGCAAATACTATGAACTGACGCGCGACGGCGAAGATGCACTGGCCGAAGCCGCCAAACGCTACAAGTTGCTCGAACAGACGCCGCTAGCGAAGTCCACCAAACCGGCGCGCGAAGAGAGTTAAAGCGAGGGTGGGCAGGAGGGCGAGATTTGCAGAGGCAAGATCGGCAGATTCGCAAACCACACCATTGGTTGATCCACTTTTTAGGGGTGTTCGTGCCGCGACGGCTGCGCGCCGACTGGCGCGGGGAGTGGGAAGCCGAGTTGCGCTATCGGGAGCGGCTGCTGGCGGAGTGGGAGCGGCTTGACCGCTCGAGCCGCTTCGACCTCTTCCGCCGCTCGTTGGGCGCCGTATGGGACGCTCTGTGGTTACAACCGCGACGATTGGAGGATGAAGTGTTTCAAGATTTACGTTTCGGGTTGCGCTTGCTCTTCAAACATCGAGGAATGACCTTGATTGCCATCCTAACCTTGGCGCTCGGGATTGGCGCGAATACGGCGATCTTTAGCGTCGTGCGCGGCGTGTTGCTGCGCCCGCTGCCCTATCCGAATGCCGAGCGCATCGTGCGGCTCTTTCAAGTCTCGCAGGCCGGAGATCGGATTCAAATGGCTTATCCGAATTTTATGGATTTGCGGGCGCAGCAGACGGTGTTTGAGGCGATGGCGGCAGCGGTTACGGTCGGCATGATTTTGACCGGAGAAGGGGAAGCGCAACGCTTCATCGGCAAATGGGTCACCTCCGATTTCTTCCCGACGCTCGAAGTGCAACCGCAACTCGGCAGGCTCTTTACCCCAGCCGAAGATCAACGCGATTGTGAGCGCGTCATCATCCTGACGCATGGATTTTGGCAACAGCAGTTTGGCGGCAGACCGGACATCATCGGCAAAACTGTGACCCTCAACTCGGAAATCTGGACGGTCATTGGAGTGCTGCGTCCCGACTTCGAGTTTTACGGACCAACCAGCGACACGATCTTCTATCCGATGGGGCGATTGCTCAATCAGGAATACATGCATACCCGAACGGCCAACCCGCTGTTATGGATGGTGGGGCGGTTGAAGCCCAATGTCACACGGCAACAGGCGCAAGCGGAGATGGCGAGTTTGGCCGCAGGATTGGCAGCGCAATACCCGGAAGCCAATGCCGGGAAGTCGGTACACCTCCGGTCGCTCTATGAAGATTATGTCGGTGATTTGCGCCCTGCGTTTCTGACCATTCTCGGTGCGGTCGTGATGGTGTTGTTGATTGCCTGTGCCAATGTCGCCAATCTCCTGTTGGCGCGCGGCGCAACGCGGCGCAAAGAGATCGCTCTCCGTTTGGCATTAGGAGCGCGGCGCTGGCGCATCGTGCGGCAACTGTTGACCGAAAGCCTGCTGCTCGCTCTGACGGGCGGGCTGGCCGGTCTGTTGCTGGCCAAGTTGGGTATTGAGGTGTTGCTGGCTTTCAATCCGACTAATCTACCCCGACTCTACGAAGTCCATATTGACGGGCAGGTGCTGCTCTTTACCTTGCTGGTGACCTGCTCCGCCGGAGTCATTTTCGGACTGGCTCCGGCTTTGCAGACCACCCGCGCGAATCTGCACGATACGTTAAAGGAAGGCGGGCGCAGTTCGGCAGGCGGCGGGCAGCGATTGCGCCAATCACTGGTCGTTGCCGAGGTGGCCTTGTCGCTGCTCCTGCTGGTCGGAGCGGGGCTGTTATTGCGGAGCTTTCAACAACTCATGGAAGTAGATCCAGGGTTTAACCCGGACAATGTTTTGACCATGCGGATCCGCTTGCCGGATGCGAAGTATGCGGAAGCCACACAGACGCTCGCCTTTCTGCGAGAGGTCGAAGCGCGGGTGACGATCCTGCCGGGAGTAGAGAGCGTCAGTTTCAGCAATGGGGTTCCGCTTGGCGGCAGTGACAGCGACAACTATCAAATCGAAGGACAACCGCAAACCGGCGACACCAATCCGGTCGCCATCAGCCGCTCGATCAGTCCTTCCTATCACCAGACGATGGGCATCCGGTTGCTGACTGGACGTAGTTTTACCACGCAGGACACGGCAACCTCTCCCCTCGTCGTCATTGTGGACGAAGGCTTTGTGCGGCGTCATCTGCCAAACCAACGACTCGATGACGCATTGGGCAAACGCGTGAAGTTTGCAGGTGCGGAAGAACCCTGGCGGGAGATCGTCGGCGTGGTGCGGCGCGTCAAGCAACGCGGGCTCGACGCGCCGGAACGCGTAGAGATTTATCGCCCTTATCTACAAATCCCTCCGCGTTGGCTGGCCGACTTGACGCGCTCAATGGATTTGGTCGTAAAGACCTCATCGGATGCAAACGGCTTCATCAATCCGATCAAACAAGAGATTCAGGCTATTGACCGCGAGCAGCCGATTTCTAACGTTCGCACGATGGCGGAGTACCTGACGCTGCACAGCGCCACGCGCCGCTTCAATCTGACCCTATTAGGCAGCTTCGCTCTGATCGCCTTGTTGTTAGGCAGCATTGGCATCTACGGAGTGATGGCCTACACCGTCGCGCAGCGCACCCAAGAATTTGGGATTCGCATGGCGATGGGCGCGCGACTGTCTGATGTGTTCAAGTTGGTGCTCGGACAGGGGATGAAGATGACGTTGCTGGGGGTTGGCGTGGGGCTGGCCTGCGCTCTGCTCTTCGCACGCTGGCTCGAATCGTTGCTCTTCGGAGTGAGCGCAACTGACCCGCTGACCTATATCGCCATCGCTTTGCTGCTTTCTGTCATTGCTCTGCTGGCCTGCTGGATACCGGCGTGGAGGGCGACGAAGGTTGATCCGATGGTGGCACTGCGGCACGACTGATGGCGAAGGCGGTGGGCTAAGTGCGGAATACAGGAAGAATCTGTTTGTGGCTGGTTCATCTGATTGGCGTAATCGTGCCGCGACGGCTGCGCGCCGATTGGCGCGCAGAGTGGCAAGCCGAGTTGCGCCACCGCGAATTGATGTTGGCCGAGTGGGAGCGGCTTGACTGGCACTACAAGTTTGACCTGTTGCGTCGCAGTCTCGGCGCGTTTTGGGATGCACTGCTTTTGCAACCACGCAGACTGGAGGACGAAATGTTTCAAGACCTGCGCTTCGGCGCACGCATGTTGTTCAAACACAAAAGCTTCACTATTGTAGCGCTGTTGACGCTGGCACTGGGCATCGGCGTCAACACGACGGTGTACACCTACATCAACGCGGTGATGAATCGCATCATCACCTTCGCGGAACCGGATCGCGTCGTCTTCGTCTGGTCGTCGAATCGGGCAAGCGAGGCGCTGCAAAACCCGGTGTCGGAGCTGGATTATCTGGATTGGCGCGCCCAAACCGAGAGCTTTTCTTCGCTGGCCGCCTTTTCCGGCGACACGCGAACGCTGACCGGCGATGGCGTGCCGGAGCGCGTTTCGAGTTTGCGCGTGACGCCCAACTTCTTTCCGACGCTCGGCATCCAGTCCGAGCGCGGGCGCGTGTTCCTGCCGGACGAAGATCGCGCGGAAGCCAGCCGCGTCGTCGTGCTTGGGCATCAATTCTGGCAACGGCGCTTTGCTGGCGACCCGAACATCATTGGGCAAACCATTGTGCTGGACGGCGCAACCGTCACGGTGATCGGCATCACGCCTGCCGATTTCCGGTTCTATGAAGAAAGCGACGTTTGGGAACCGCTGGTGTTCACGCCGCAACAAGCCGACCGCAATCGCCGCGCGCTGATCGTCGTCGGGCGTTTGAATCCGGGCGTGACGGAAGCACAGGCGGCTGCGGAATTGGACGGCGTCACGGCGCGGCTGGCCGAACAATTCCCGACGACCAATGCCGGTTGGAATGCGCAAGTGCTGGGCGTGCGCGAGGTGTTATGGGGGCCGGAAGGCCGTCTGGCCTTCACCTTGTTGATGGGCGTAGTGCTGGCTGTGTTGTTGATCGCCTGCGCCAACATCGCCAATTTGCAACTTGCCCGCGCCGCCGCGCGGCAAAAGGAGGTTGCTGTGCGGCTGGCGCTAGGCGCGCATCGTTGGCGGCTGATCCGGCAACTGCTGACCGAAAACCTGCTGCTGGCGCTCGGCGGCGGCGTGTTCGGGATGGGGTTAGCGTATTGGGGCATCAAGCTGGTCAATGCGAAATACGGCAGCGTCCTGCCGCTGTTGAATGAAGCCGTGATTGACGGGCGCGTGCTGGGTTACACGACGTTGTTGGTCTTGATTGCAGTGTTGGCCTTCGGGCTTGCGCCCGCCTGGCAAGCCACCCGCCCGGTGCTGAACGAAGCCTTGAAGGAAGGTGGGCGTGGCGCGGCGCAGGGTCCACGCGCACACCGGATGCGTAAGGGATTGATCGTCGCGGAAATCGCGCTGTCGCTTATGTTGCTGGTGGTCGCCGGGCTGATGATCCGCACGGTCATCAACTTCCAGCGCGTCGAGCCGGGCTTTGAAACCAGTCAACTGCTGACGCTGCGCGTGGCGTTGCCGGAGCGCGATTACGGAACGGATGAACAGGTGCGCGACTTTTACCGACGCGTACAAAGCGAACTGCAAACGCAACCCGGCATTCAAGCGGTCGGCGCGATTAATCGGTTGCCGCTGGCTGGCAGCAGCCGCAATGCGCGCCGCACACTCGCCATTGAGGGCCGTCCGGTCGCCGACCCCAACGACAAACCCTGGGCGATTGATCTAGTCGTCACACCCGGCTATTTCGAAGCACTCGGCATTTGGTTGCGCGCAGGGCGGACGCTGACCGCGCAGGATTCCGCCACCGCCCAGCGCGTCGCGGTTATTAGCGAAACGATGGCACGTAAATATTGGCCGAACGGCGACGCGCTTGGTCAACGCTTCAAACTGGAGCGGTCGGCAGCCGCCGACAATCAGGCGGCGGTGGATTGGGTCGCCATTGTCGGCGTGGTCAACGACGTGCGCAATGATGACGTGAACAACCCCCCATTGCCGCAGATTTATTTTCCCCACGCGCAACAACCTGTGCGCGAATTGTCCATCGCCGTTCGCACGGCAGGCGCGCCGCTCGATTTCATCGCCGCCGTGCGTCAGGCGGCGCGTAACGTCGATCCCAAACTGCCGGTCTTTGAAGTGCGGTCAATGGATCAACTGCTGTTCGAAGACCTCGCAGGCTCGAGTATCGTCGCCGAATTGCTTGGCGTCTTCGCCTTGCTGGCTCTGGCATTGGCGGCGGTGGGTATTTACGGCGTGATGTCGTACAGCGTCGCCGAACGCACTAATGAAATCGGCGTGCGGCTGGCGCTAGGTGCGCAGCGCCGCCAGGTGCTGGTGCTGGTGCTCAAACATGGCGCGAAGCTGACGGCGCTGGGCATTGGCATCGGCCTGCTCGGCGCGTTGGCGTTGGCGCAATTGGTCAAAAGTCTGCTGTTCGGCATCGGCGCCACTGATCCGCTGACCTTTACAGCCATCACACTGGTGCTGGCGGGCGCGGCCTTGTTGGCGTCTTACATTCCCGCGCAGCGGGCGACGCGAATTAACCCCCTGGTTGCATTGCGGCGCGAATGATTAATGATTACGGAATGCGGAATACAGGAAGAATCTGTTTGTGGCTGGTTCGCTTGATTGGCGTGATTGTGCCGCGACGGCTGCGCGCCGATTGGCGCGAAGAGTGGCAGGCCGAATTGCACCACCGCGAACGATTACTGGCCGAGTGGGACCGACTCAATTGGCGCAACAAATTTGACCTGTTGCGCCGCAGTCTTGGCGCGTTTTGGGACGCGCTGCTCTTGCAACCGAAGCGTTGGGAGGATGAGATGATTCAGGATGTGCGGTTTGGCATCAAGATGCTTTTGCAAAATCCGGGCTTCAGCGTGGTCGTGCTCTTGACCCTGGCATTTGGCATCGGTGTGAATACAGCATTGTTTACCGTCTTCAATGCGCTGGTCTTGAAGCCGTTGCCACTAAAAGATGCGGAGAGTGTGGTAGAGATTCGCGGGGTAGCGGAGCCGGGCAAACGGGCGCGGCGCTTCTCTTACCGAGATTATCAGGATTATGCCGCCTATTCGCAGACCCTGGCCGGACTGACGCTGATGAGCGAGACCGGCGCTACGCTGGGGGTCGAACATGCGAAGTCGGACGAGGGACCGTCGCAGCGGGAAGAGTTCGGTCAGGTCTCCTGCCAATTGGTGGCGGCCAATTATTTCTCCTTGCTTGGCGCCGAGATGGCGATGGGGCGCGGGTTTCTGCCCGAAGAAGAAGTCGCGCCCGACGCTCATCCGGTGGCCGTGTTGAGCCATTATTTCTGGGAGCGAGCATTTGGCAGCGACCCGCAGATCATCGGGAAGACCATACGGCTCTCCGGCCAGCCGTTCGAGATCATCGGCGTGACCAGCAAGGAGTTCATCGGCACAACGCCGAACCGGCCTGCCTGTTGGTTGCCCTTGATGATGCGCGAATCGCTTTACCAATCGGGGCGAGGGCCGCAACGCCCGTGGCATACAGACCGGATGGCCGCCAGTTTCCATATGTTGGGGCGCTTGAAGCCGGGGATAACCGCGGCACAGGCGCAGGCGGAGTTGAGTCAATTGACAGCGCAACTGGCGCGCGACTATCCCGGCGAAGATCGCCTCGGTGAAAATCGCAATGTCGCGGTAAGAATCAACCGCGCTCCCGGCTTTGTCTCGTTGGACGATGGGGAAAATGGTGGAGAGGTATTCCTGCTGCTGCCGCTATCGGTGGCTATGGTGTTGCTGATTGCCTGCGCCAATGTGACCAACCTGATGCTGGCGCGTGCCGCCCGTCGGCAGAAGGAGATCGCCACGCGGCTGGCGATGGGTGCAACACGATGGCGCATCATTCGCCAATTGCTGACCGAAAGTCTGTTGATTGCGCTGGTCGGGGGCACGCTCGGTTTGTCGCTGGCGTGGTGGTCATTGAGCGTATTGTATCCGTTGCTGCTGTCGCGCTTCCCGGTCTCTGCCACTTTCCGGGCTTCGATGGCGCTCAATCTGGAACCTGATTATCGAGTCTTCGGCTTTACGTTGTTGATGGCGTTGCTTTCCGGTCTGGTGGCAGGGCTGGCTCCAGCGTTGCAGGCGTCGCGCCCCAGTCTGACATCGGCGCTCAAAGGCGAAGGCTCCGTTTTTGGCAAACACCTGAGCCAGTCACGGTTGCGAAACGGGCTGATCGTTATGCAGATGGCTTTCTCGCTGGTGTTGTTGGTCAGCGCGGGGCTGCTGACTCGGAATCTGCAAAAGTTACAAAGCATTGACACGGGGTTTGAAACAACGCGGCTCTTTACGGTTGAGACCGATCTGGGGGTTGCCAGAGCGCAACAGACGGAGAACCTGCGCCAACAGTTGGAAGCACGGCTGCGCGCTCTGCCGGATGTGGATTCGGTCAGCCGCGTCTCACGTGTGCCGTTGTCCGGTTATGCATCGGAGATGGTCGTCGCGCTGCCGGGTCAAGCCGCCGGAGCAAATCTTCAGAACGCCAGCTTTGATATTGTCTCGCCGACCTATCTGAAAACGCTCGGTATTCCTTTGCTGCATGGGCGAAACTTCACCCCGCAAGAGGCCGATTCCGGCGACCGCGTAGTGGTCATCAGCGCGGCGGCGGCGCGCAAGTTCTGGCCGCAATTCAACGATCCCGGTCAAGCCCTCGGACAATCAATCGGTATTTGGTCAGGAGTCGTCGCCGACAGCGAAACCCTGCCGCAAGTAGAGGACGTAGGGGATTTCGCAAAGTTCCCCGTTTATCAGGTCATCGGCGTGACCGGCGATGTTGTCAGCGGTCTGGTCTTCCAGCGCGACAAGTCTTTCGTCTACCTGCCCTTCCGCCCCGGCGGTCGGGGCGGCGAGCAACTGCTGGTTCGCACGCGCACGGAGGCGGGCAGCGTGATGGCGGGACTGCCTGCGGAAGTATTGGCTCTCAATCCAAATGCGACAGTGGCGGTGAAATCCACTGCGGAATGGCTACAGACGCAGACCGCGCCGTTTCGCATCGCCGCCAACTTGGCCATTGCGCTGGGACTCTTAGCATTGTTGCTGGCGGCTATCGGGCTCTATGGCGTGATGTCGTTCCTCGTCGCGCAACGCACGCGAGAGATCGGCATCCGCGTCGCATTGGGAGCAGAATCGCGCAGCATTCTGACTTTATTCCTCCGGCAAGGGATGCGCTTGATCGGCATTGGCATTGTGATCGGCTTGCTCGGCGGCGCGGGCATAGCGCGTTTGCTGGCCTTCGTGCTGGTTGATATGAGTCCCTTTGACCCTTTGACTTTCGGCGGAGTCTCGCTCTGTCTAACTGGCATCGCCTTGCTGGCGACTTGGCTACCGGCGCGACGGGCAACAAAAGTTGATCCGATGATCGCACTGCGACACGACTAAAGCGGATGGCTGACTTAGCGAGCCCAACGCGCTTTCGCCTCTGGTTTTGGCTGATTCGCCTGATCGGCGTGATCGTGCCGCGACGGCTGCGCGCCGATTGGCGCGAAGAGTGGCAAGCCGAGTTGCACTGGCGCGAACAACAACTGGCCGAGTGGGACAGGCTCAATTGGCGCTACAAACTCGATCTGTTGCGTCGCTCGTTGGGCGCGTTTTGGGATGCTCTTTGGTTACAACCGCGACGATTGGAGGACGAGATGTTTCAAGATGTCAAATTCGGACTACGTATGCTGCTCAAGCATAAAGGATTCACCTTCATTGCGATCTTGACCCTGGCGCTGGGCATCGGCGCAAATGCTGCGCTCTTCTCCGTCGTCAATGGGGTGCTGCTCAATCCCCTACCCTACCCGCAACCGGAACAACTGGTGACACTGCATCAAAGCAAACCGAATTTTGAGACGGGGGCGATTCCCTACCTGAATTTTCGTGACTGGCAACGAGAGAATCAGACCTTCTCCGCAATGGCGCTATCGCGCGGCAACGGTTTCACCTTGAGCGGACTGGGGGAGGCTGAGCGAATTGACGGGCGATGGGTTACGGCAGACTACTTTACCGTGTTTGGCATCCAGCCTATTCTGGGGCGCAACTTCGCAGCCGGAGAGGATGAGCAAGGCACAACTCCAGTGGCAATCATCAGCGCGGAGCTTTGGCAACGCAAGTTCAATTCAGCCGCTGATGTGCTGGACAGAAATCTGATCCTTGATGACAAAAGTTACGCCATCATCGGCGTGCTTCCGGCGAATTTCAAACTCTTTCGCCGCGATGATGTGTATGTGCCCATTGGTCAATGGAATACTCCCGCGCTCGGCAACCGGAGGGCGGCTCTGGGGCTGCACGGCATTGGTCGGCTCAAGCCTGGAATCACCCGCGAGCAAGCCTTCGACGACCTGAATCGCGTGATGCGAAACCTTGCCGAAGCCTATCCCGACTCCAATCGCGGCAACGGAGCAAGCGTCATTTCGATGAAAGAGCGGCTGGTGGGCTCGGTCGAGGTGATCCTCTGGCTGTTGTTGGGCGCAGTCGGCTGCGTGCTGTTGATTGTCTGCGTCAATGTCAGCAATCTGTTGCTGGCGCGTTCGACCGGCAGGCGGCGCGAATTCGCCATTCGGGCTGCGCTCGGTGCAGGCCGATGGCGATTGCTGCGCCAATTGCTGACTGAAAGTCTGCTAGTAGCATTGATGGGCGGCGGGCTGGGCGTGCTGATTGCCGGTTGGGGCACCCAAGCCGCTCTCAGCCGCTTACCAACAGCTTTACCGCGCGCCGATGAAATCGGACTCGATACCCGTGTGCTGCTCTTCACTCTTGCCATTTCTTTATTCACAGGTCTGCTGGCGGGGCTGGCTCCGGCATTTAAGTCTTCGCAGCGTCACTTGTCAGAAACCCTCAAAGAGGGCGGTCACCGAGCTGGTACGGCAAGCCATCGCGCACAAAGCGTATTGGTTGCAGTCGAGATGGGGTTGGCAGTGGTCTTGCTGATCGGCGCGGGGCTGATGATTCGCAGCCTCAACGCCATCTGGAAAGTGGATCCCGGGTTTCAAGCAGACAACCTGTTGACCTTCGGTCTGGGACTGCCGCCCGAGATGAGCAGGGCAAGCGACGAGGTAGCCGCTGCCAATCTGCGCGAACTGAGCGAGCAAATCAATGCCGTGCCCGGAGTTCAAGCGGCATCGTTTACGGCAGGCGCGGCTCCCTTACAGAGCGAAGATGACCTCTTCTTCTGGCTCGACGGGCAACCCAAACCTGCCAGCACCAGCGAAATGAATATGGCGCTGATCTATCGGGTTGAACCCGCTTACCTGACGGCTATGGGCATCCCGCTCAAACAAGGCCGTTTCTTCACGGCTCACGACGATGAACGCTCTCAGCCTGTCGTCATCATTGACGAGGTCTTTGCTCAACAGTATTTCCCGAACACCGAGCCTATCGGCAAGCGCATCAATATCGGCGATGACCGCGACCCGTTGCAGATCATCGGCGTCGTCGGCCACGTCAAACAGTGGAATCTTCAGGCCAACGAGCAAGAGTCGCTACAAGCTCAACTCTATGAACCGCTCAGACAGTTATCCGGAAGTCCTTCCAGCCTCGATGTCGTGGTGCGTGCCGAACCGGTCGCCGAGGGCGAGGCCGACCTCTCAACGTTGTTGGCGGCGATTCGCAAGGCCGCGCAAAATCAGAACAGCCAAAATGTCATCTTTGGGTCGCAGACAATGAATCAAATCATTGCCGATTCGCTGGCAACCCAACGCTTTTCGATGATGCTGCTCAACGCTTTTGCCGCCGCCGCGCTGCTTCTCGGCAGCATTGGCCTTTATGGCGTCATCTCCTATCTGGTCGGGCAACGGACGCACGAATTGGGCATTCGGGTAGCATTAGGAGCGCAACGCAAGGATGTGCTTGGCCTCGTCCTTCGACAGGGAATGAAGATGGCTCTCAGCGGCGTCGCGCTCGGTCTCATTGCCGCATTCGGACTAACGAGACTGTTGGCAACCGTTCTCTACGGAGTGAGCGCAACCGATCCGGTGACCTTTGCAGCAATCAGTCTGTTATTGACAACCGTCGCCCTGCTGGCCTGCTTTGTACCAGCGTGGCGAGCCACCAAAATAGACCCGCTGATGGCCTTGCGCCAGGAGTAAGGGTAGTTGTCGGTTGTCCCTCGTTCGCACAAAACGCTCTCCGCCGCCGATGGATGACCGACGAGGATAAGCGAACCGGTTTTCTATATGAATCTGCACCGCTGGTTGATTCGCTTGATCGGAGTCATCGTGCCGCGACGGCTGCGCGCCGATTGGCGACAGGAGTGGGAAGCCGAATTGCGTTGGCGCGAGATGATGCTGACCGAGTGGGAACTGCTCAACTGGCAAAATAAATTCGATCTCTTCTGGCGCTCGTTGGGCGCGTTTTGGGATGCGCTTTGGCTGCAACCTTACCGATTGGAGGACGAGATGTTTCAAGATTTGAAGTATGGTTGGCGAATGCTGCTCAAGAACAGATGGTTCACGGCAGTCGCTGTGTTATCGCTGGCGTTGGGGATTGGTGCCAATACCGCGCTTTACAGCTTAGTGGATACGGTGCTGCTGCAAACGCTGCCCGTCAAAGAGCCAGAGCGATTAGTCGTATTTCGATGGGAGTCCGGGGGCCCCTTTCGATTAACAGGAATGCGTGGCACATTCGGGCCGATGCCGCCGGGGCGACGCGCCGCTTCGGTCTTTCGCTATGATGTCATCGAGAAATTGCGCGCCGCACAGGCCGAAGGATCGGAGAGTCCGCTGAGCGACCTCTTCTTCTTTGCTCCGCTCTATGAATTGACCTGCGTCATCGGCGAGCAAGCCGAAGTGGTACAAGGGCAAGGGGTTTCCGGCAATTACTATAACGCGTTAGGCGTACAACCCATAGCCGGTCGCCCCATCCTTCCCGAAGATGACAACCTCTCCGCGCCGCCGGTCGCCATCCTCAGCCACCGATACTGGCAGGAGCGCTTCGCCGCTAACTTCGAGGTGATCGGGCAACAGATCAAGCTGAATAAGACGGCCTTTACCATCATTGGCGTCGCACCGCCCGCATTCAACGGAGCGATGCAAGTCAATGACCGCCCCGAAGTCACTGTGCCAATCCGCTTCGAACCGCTCCTGCTTGGCGAGAACACGGCGATGGCAAAGCCAAAAGCAGAGGGGAAAGAGGGGTCACCGGGTTACTGGTGGGTCAATGTAATGGGGCGCTTGAAAGACGGCGCGACGCTGCAACAAGCCAGCGAAAGCCTCAACCCCGCTTTCCAAACCGCCGCCCTCGAAGCCATGCCCGCGCCGCGCCGGGATGGTGATGTTGCCGTATTGGAAGACAAGGATTATCCGCAGTTGATTGCTCAACCCGGCAGTCGGGGCATGATGGAGACGCGCAACCGCTATCAGGCGACCATCTACGGCCTCTTCGTGATTGTCGCCATTGTGTTGTTGATCGCCTGCGCCAATGTCGCCAATCTGCTGCTGGCGCGGGCTGCACTTCGCACACCGGAAATTACTGTGCGCGTAGCCGTCGGCGCAGGGCGTTGGCGATTGATTCGGCAACTGCTGACCGAAGCCATACTCCTCTCCATCATAGGCGGGCTGGTCGGCGTCCTGTTCGCCTATTGGGGGAAAAATTTTTTAGTGGCAATGGCAGGCCGCGACAGCGATTTTTTGCCACCCGACATTGCGCCCAATCTGAATTGGCGCGTCTTGCTCTTTACCCTCGCCGTTTCGCTGTTGACCGGCATCCTCTTCGGACTTATGCCTGCGTGGCGAGCTTCGCGGCCTGACCTGACGCAGGGACTCAAGCAAGGTCAACGCACGACCGGCGTCGTGTCGCGGCTCAGCAAAGGGCTGGTGATTGCGCAAGTCGCCTTGTCTTTGTTGCTGTTGATTGGCGCAGGGTTATTCATTCGCACTCTCTATAACCTGCAAAATGTCAATGTCGGCTTCAATCAAGAAAACCTCTTGCTCTTCACCTTGCAGCCAGAGCAAGGCGGGTACAAAGAAGACCGGCTGTTGCAGTTTTACCAACAGGTATTCACGCGATTGGACAGTCTGCCGGGCGGGCGTGCGGCAACCTTTGGGCGCATTCCAATGATCGCCAATTCGATGTGGAACACTGGGGTGTTGCTGCCCGGCGAGACGACAGAGAAGGTGGGGGAATCACACATCACGAATCGGCAAATGGTGCGCGAAAACTATTTTTCCACGTTGGAGATTCCGCTGCTTGCCGGGCGCAACTTTGCGGCGACCGACAGCGCCAAAGCGCCGCGCGTCGCCATCGTTAATCAAACCTTCAGTGAGAGATTCTTCCCCGGCGCTACGGCGCTCGGCCAGCGCGTGCGCGAGGAGGAAGAGAAAGAAGAGATCGAGATCATCGGCATCGTCGCCGATACCAAGTACAACAGTCAACGCGATGACATCGAACCTTTGATGTTCACGCCTTGGCAGCAAGAGACGAGAAACATCGGCCAGATGCACTTCGCCATACGAACGAATGCTGCGCCAACGGCACTCGTCAGCGCGGTGCGGCAAGCCATTCACGAACTCGATAGCAATTTGCCAATCACCGAAATCGACACGCAGGAAGCGCGCGCCGCACAGACTTTGTCACAAGAACGGCTCTATGCGCGGTTGCTCAGTTTCTTCGGCGCTCTCGCGCTGTTGCTGGCGGCAATCGGCCTGACCGGGGTATTGGCTTATTCAGTAGCACAACGCACAACCGAAATCGGCATCCGTATGGCGCTCGGAGCTGAACCAACACAGGTGTTGCGGTTGGTGATCTGGCAAGGCATGAAACTGGTCTTGATCGGGCTGACGGTCGGCGCACTGAGCGGCTACGGCTTGAAACGCCTGCTGGCCTCGAACTACTTCAGCGAACGGGGTTGGCAGCGACAGATGGCCGAAATGCTATACGGCGTCAGCGGCACTGACCCTGTAACCTTCGTCAGTATCGCCGGGTTGTTGGTGATCATCGCACTGTTCGCCTGCTGGCTACCGGCGCGACGCGCGGCAAGCGTTGATCCGCTGGTTGCCTTGCGGCACGAGTAATTCGGACAATCCGTCGCCTCGACGATTCGTATCCGCAGCCGCTTCCCGCCAATCGGCACGCAAGGTCTGCGTGCCGATTGGCAACTGAATCGAGAGAGCGATCTTCACCTCAACTCACTGCAGCCACGCTCTTGTCAGAGACCGTCCGGCTCGCCTTCTTCCCCTTACCAGCCTCTTATACGGAATTGCAAAACAAGATGAAATATCTTTGTTGAGAGGCGGTCTCTGACCGCCGTGCTCGTACGCAAGGTCGGCAGTCTCTGACCGCCTCTCAACCATCTCAGGTTGATTGGCAACTCGATATTACCCCTCACTCTTGCACAAAACCGCCCGCGTAAAAATTTTCACGTTAAGGCTGTAGACAAACTACAGACTAGGGTGTACCCTGTCTACACCCTAAGATAATTATAAAAAAGGAAACGGTCATGAAACGTCAATATGAGAATCGCATCGAATTGCTGCAAGGCACTCTTGATCTGCTCATTTTGCAGACGCTGCAATGGGGGCCGCGGCACGGTTACGGCATCAGTCAGGCCATTCGCCTTGGTTCCGGCGAAGTCTTACAGGTGGATACCGGCTCACTCTATCCGGCCTTGCACCGGCTGGAACGCAAAAAATGGATCAAAGCCGAATGGACGGTATCGGAGAACAATCAGAAGGTCAAAACCTATCAACTGACCGCAGCGGGCAAGAAGCAACTGGCAGCAGAACGCACCAACTGGGAGCGGCTGACCGCAGCGATGGCTGGCATTCTGCATCCGCAAGAATAGGAGAGTGGTGTGTATGAAACTCTTTCGCTGGCGGCAACGCAAAGAAGAAGAGATTGAAACTGAAATCGCGCAGCATCTTGATGAAGCTATTCGGGAGCGAATCGAGCGCGGCGAAACCGCCGAACAAGCCCGCGCCAATGCGCGCCGTGAATTCGGTAACGTAGGCTTGGTCAAAGAGGTGACCCGCGAGATGTGGGGCTGGATCTCGCTTGAACAGTTGTGGCAGGACGTAGGCTTCGGCATGCGAATGTTGCGCAAGAATCCGGGCTTTACGTTGATGGCGGTGCTGACGTTGGCGCTCGGCATCGGCGCGAATACGGCGATTTTCAGTGTGGTCAATGCCGTGCTGCTCAGGCCATTGCCCTATCCTGAGGCAGATCGGTTGTTATATGTCGGGCAAATGTATCGCAGTGGCATCTCCGGTTCGGGCGAACCGAAATTTCTCTTCTGGCGTGAGCACTGCCAATCGTTCGAGGCCATGGCGACCTATTCGAGATATGGCGGCGCGGACGGAAATCTTGCGGGCGGCAACGAGGCTGAATTCGTGCGCACCTTGCGCGTGTCGGAAGATTTCTTCCGCGTGCTGGGCATCGCTCCCGCTTTGGGTCGCGCGTTCGCCAAAGAAGAGGACACGCCGGGCGGCCCGCGCGTGGCGATCTTAAGCGACGGATTATGGCGCAGGCAGTTCAGCGCCAACCCGGCGCTCCTGGGCCAGAGCCTATTGCTCAACGATCTCGCAGTGACAGTCGTCGGTATCATGCCGCCGGAGTTCCGGCTCGGATTTGATGCTGACCTGTTTGTGCCGATGCAGGCGCGGCTCAATGTCAACAGCGACCCCAACGCTGAGGTGATTGGCCGCTTGAAACCGGGCGCAACCGCCGCGCAGGCCGAAGCCGAATTGAAAGTGATTGCCGAGAAATATCGCGCGGCTTTCCCCGAACAAATGCAAGAGGGTGAGAGCATCGGCGCGATGCCGTACCAAGAATTGGCAGACGAGGAATTATCCACGAGCGGCGTGGCGCAATGGTTGTGGCTGCTGTTGGGTGCGGGCGGCTTCCTGTTGCTGATTGCCTGCGTCAACGTCGCCAATCTACAACTGGCGCGCGCCGCGGCGCGGCAACGGGAGATCGCCGTCCGCAAGGCATTGGGTGCGGGCAGCGGCAGGATTGTGCGGCAGTTGCTGACGGAAGGATTATTGCTGGCGGTCATTAGCGGCGGCACCGAGTGGTTGCTGGCCGTCCGGGGCACCGACTTGCTCGTTGCCATGATCCCCAGAGACTTGTTGCCCAAGATCGCCGTGATCAGCCTTGATTGGCGCGTACTGGCGTTCACTTTCGCTGTCACGATTGCGACGGGCTTGCTGTTTGGTCTGTTTCCCGCGTGGCAGGCCCGCCAGGTAGCGGTCAACACGGCGCTCAAAGAGAACGCAGGCAAAGGCAGCGCGGCGCGCGGGCGGTTGCGCGCCGCGCTGGTCGTGGCTGAAGTGGCGCTCTCGCTCATCCTGCTGGTGGGTGCCGGATTGCTGATTCGCACCTTTACCAACTTGTTGGTCGTCAAGCCGGGGTTCGACCCGCGCAATGTCTTGACCTGCCGGGTTGCGCTGAATGGCGAGCGCTACGACACGACCAATGAAGCGGCAGCCTTTTATCGCGACGCGCTCGAACGGATCAGCCACTTGCCCGGCGTCGAAGGGGCGGCCATCACCAACAAACTGCCGCTTGACCGGCAATTCAATATCCCGATCACCTTTCCCGGCAAGTCCGACAAGGTGGAGAGTGTGCAATTCCGCATGATCTCGCCGGACTACTTCCGCGTCATGAAAATCGTCGTCAATCAAGGGCGCGCTTTCACCGACGCGGATAATGCCGCCGCGCCGCCCGTCGCCATCGTCAATGAAGCCTTCGCCAAGCGTTTCTTTAGTGGGCAGAATCCCTTCGCCGGGCAGCTTTCCATCGGGCGCAGATTGAATGATCCCACGCGCCAGGTCGTCGGTGTGGTGAGCGACACCAAGCAATCAGGCTTAGACCGCCCCGCGCTGCCGACGGTCTTCGTGCCGATCCCGCAGATGTCAGACAAGCTGATGGCTAGTGTTCGCGCCTTTACGCCTGCCTACTTCACCGTGCGCACGACGGTCAAGCCTGTGAGCCTGCGCGCGGCGATCAAGCGCGAGGTGGCGGCGATAGATGCGACGCTGGCGCTCTCCGAGTTTTCCACGATGGAAGAGGTGGCGGGGCATTCAATCGCCTCGCAACGATTCTACATGCTGCTGCTCGGCTTATTCGCCGTGCTGGGGCTGGCACTGGCGACCGTCGGCATCTACGGCGTAGTGTCTTATCAAGTCGTGCAGCGCACCAGTGAAATCGGCATCCGGCTGGCGCTCGGCGCGCAGGCGCGTGATGTCCTCTGGCTCATCCTTGGGCAAGGACTTTCGCTCGCCTTTCTAGGAGTTGCGCTTGGGCTGGCAGGGGCCTTCGCATTGACGCGCTTAATGAAGAGTTTGCTCTTTGGCGTGAGTGCAACGGATGCGCCGACGTTCGGCGTGATTGCCTTGTTGTTGCTGTTGGTCGCCTGGCTGGCCTGCTGGCTCCCAGCGCGACGAGCGACGAAGGTTGATCCGCTGATTGCGCTTCGGTGTGAACAATGAAAGTGGCGGTTCGCGGTGCGGCCGCCGTTTGCCGTTCTGTCGGCGACAGAGCACAAACACGACCGGAACCTCCTCCTGTAACCTTTCAGCGAACTCAGACGTGTATAGGGTGTCGCATTTTGTGATTGCGGCGCCATCAACTCAGAGATTAC